>NZ_JBHWJV010000010.1:0-219058 GCF_042731175.1 Pseudarthrobacter sp. NPDC059871 | reverse complement strand
GCCCCCTCTTCGCGTCCCCCACCCACACCCCCCGGCCGGGGGGGGGGGGGGGGTCACCCCCCCCCCCCCCCCGCCCGTCGTCGCCACAGCAGTGGACAGGGCGGCGCGTTCCGCGCCGCCTGGCCCTGGCCTTGGTCCCGGGCCTGGCACTGCTCGGAGCCCGGGCCTGGCTGGTGGAGCCTTTTACGGTGCCATCGGACAGCATGGAACCCACCATCGCGCAGGGCTCGGTGGTGCTCGTGTACAAACCGGCCGCGGCGTCAGGCACTGTGGGCCGCGGCGCGGTGGTGGCTTTCACCAGCCCGGAAGACGGCCATGTGGCCATCAAGCGGGTCATTGCCGTGGCGGGGCAAAGCGTGGCCATCCGGGACGCCGAACTCTACGTGGACGGCTTGCACGTGGACGAGCCGTTCATCGACCACAGCCGCATCGACGCCACGTACTTCGGCCCCGTGACCGTTCCTCCCGGCAGCATCTTCGTGCTGGGCGACAACAGGGGTGTGTCCATTGATTCCCGGGACTACGGTGCCGTGCCGCTCACCGCCATTCAGGGCACCCTGCTGACCGGCGGAAAGTAGCCTCCCGGGGCCTGGTGTGCCGCCACCTTGGAGGAACCTTTGGCTCCCCGGACGGGCCGTTCCGCCGCCAAGCTAACCCCAATCAGCCGTGGCTAGCCTGCTGGAAATTGGTGGCAAAGCAGCCCGGAAGGACGGACATGAAGATCCCCGCAACCCCTGAGCGTCCTGTAGTGGACAAGGCATTCCTCCTTGAACTGGGGCTCGAGCGTGAGCAGGGCGACGGGTGCCGGCAGGTCTTCGTGGACGACTTCCTAACGGGCCTGCCGCGCCGGATTGACCGGCTGCGGCTCGCCCTGTCCACCGCCGACCCGGCGGGCGCCCTTGACGCGGTCAGGGCTTTGAAAGTCGCCAGCCAGATGGTGGGCGCGGAGCGTTTGGCCGGCCTGATGCTGGACCTGGAGGAGGAACTCCGGGGACCTGCTTACGAGGCGGAAACCATCAGGCTGCCAAAGCTGGCAGTAGTCTTCTACACGCCGGTCAACCGGTGCGCGATGCGGACCATCGACCACCTGCAGGCACAGCACACCGGCGCACTCCTTTAGGGGCGTCTCCGTCGATCACAGGACAGTTGTCTCGGTTGCCTGACCGCCGGACACGGAAATCACCCGGTCGGCCCGCCCAATGTCCGCCGCGTCATGGCTGGCCTCCAGGACGGTGGTACCGCGCCGCAACTCCGCCGCCACGGCTGCCCGGATCAGCCGGTGAGCCTCGGCGTCCAGTCCGGCGGTGGGTTCGTCGAGCAGGAGGATGGGGGAGTCCTGCGCCAGCCCCTGGGCAATCAGCGTGCGCTGCCGCTGGCCGCCGGACAGCTCGCGCAGCTGCCGTCCGGCAAGCTCCATGATCCCCATCCGCTCCATGCTGTCAGTCACCACCTGGCGGTCCGCGGCCCGGAGCGGGCGTCCCCGGCGGTGCGGCCAGCGTCCCATTTCCACCGCCTGCCGCACCGTGCACGGCATGGTGTCCGGCGCCTCGATGTGCTGGATGACGTAGGCGGGGCGTGCCTGGGTGGTGACGGTTCCGCTGTCCGGAGCCAGGACCCCGGCGGCCATGGCCAGCAGCGTGGACTTTCCGGAGCCGTTCCGCCCGGTCAGGACGGTGTGCGTCCCCGGCGAGAACGCCAGGCTGACGCCCGACAGTACCTGCCGGTCCGGATAGGCGTACCCCACGTTGCTGAACCTGACGGCGTCCATTCTGCTCCTTTATTGATAATGATTCTTATTAAGATACAGTGGCGGCGATGGAATGGATACTTGAACCCCTGGGCGCCTCCTTCGTGCAGCGCGCCGTCCTGGCCGGCAGCCTGGTGGCTGTGGTCTGCGCCGTGGTGGGCACGTGGGTGGTGGTGCGCGGCATGGCCTTCCTCGGCGACGCCATGTCCCACGGCCTGCTCCCCGGCATCGCCATTGCGTCGCTGCTGGGCGGCAACCTCCTCCTGGGGGCTGCGCTCAGCGCCGCGGCAACGGCGGCAGGCGTCTCTGCGATCACCCGGAACCGGCGCGTCTCCCAGGACACAGCCATCGGCCTGCTCTTCGTGGCGATGCTCTCGCTGGGCGTCATCATCGTGTCCGCCTCCGGCTCGTTCGCCGTGGACCTTACCGGCACGCTCTTTGGGGACGTGCTGGCGGTGGGCATGGAGGACGTGGCGCTGCTCGCCGTCGTCGGCTGCCTGGTGCTGGGGGTGGCCGCGCTCTTTCACCGCGCGCTGGCGGCGGCCACGTTCCATCCGCAGAAGGCGGCAAGCCTGGGGCTGCGGCCCCGCCTGGCTCATGCCGTGCTGCTGGGCATGGTCACCGTTGCCGTGGCTGCCTCTTTCCAGGTGGTGGGGACGCTCCTGGTGTTCGGGCTGCTGATCGCCCCTCCCGCGGCGGCGCTCGTGTGGGCCCGGTCCGTGACGGCGGTGATGGCCCTCGGTGCCGTCATTGGCGTCTTCAGCGTGGTGGCCGGACTGTGGATCTCCTGGTACGCGTCCACTGCCGCCGGCGCCACCATCGCCCTGGTTGCCGCCCTGTCCTACTTCGCCTCCGCCCTCTGCCACTCCGCCACCCGCGGTCCCAAGCCGCGCCGCGGTGCGCTGGCCGCTGCCGCCGTCGTCCCCGCCGCAACCACACTCCCGGAAAAGGAAACCCGTGCCCCGCACCACTACGCCTAGAACTGGCGCCCTCCTGCTCGTCCTGCCCTTGCTGCTCTCCGCCTGCGCCGGGCCCGGCGCGGACGTGGCATCCACGCCGGAAGCCGCTGAACCGCACGGCTACGTTGCCGGAGCCCAGGAAAACTCCGAACCACAGACCGGCCTGCTCACCCTCAACGCCGCCACGGGGGAGGGGCAGCTGCTTTCGCTCCTCACCGGTGAGGACTCCGCCGCCGGCACCGACGGTCCCGTCACTGCCGCCTTCCGCGACGGCCGGTACGCCCTGATGGCCACGGATGCCGGGGTGGAGGTCTTCGATACCGGCGCCTGGACCGTTGACCACGGCGAGCACAAGCATTACTACAGCGCCGAGCCAGGGTCCGTGGGGCTGCTGCAGGTTCCGGACGCGGGGGCTGTGGCCGGTGACGGTACCTCCATTGCGGTGTTTTCGGAGTCCGGCGGGTACGCGGCCGTGTACCGCCACAAGGATCTCGACGCCGGCAACCTGGCGGAGTCCGCCCGGATCACCACCTCACCTCACACCGGCGTGGTGGTGCCTTACGAGGGCCACTTCCTGGCCTCCGTGACCACCGGTTCCGGTGCCGCACACGGGGTGGAAGTACGCGACGCCGGTGACACAGTGGTGCTCGGCCGGCAGGACTGCCCGGGCCTGGCCGGGCACGCCGCCACCCGGGCGGGCATCGTGATCGGATGCTCGGACGGGGCGCTGCTGGTCACCGAGGACGGCGGCACCTTCAGCGCGGAGAAGATTCCGTATCCCGACGGCGGCGGGGGCCGCCCGCCGGCCGCGCACCTGGACCACCGCCCCGGGTCCAATGAACTGGCCGGCGCGGCCGGCGACGCAGGGGTATGGCACCTCGATGCCGCCAAACGGAAGTGGACGTTCCTGCCCACACCGGCTCCGGTGGTTGCCGCGTCCGCGGTGGGCGACGGACGCCGGGTACTGGCCGTTGCGGCCGAGGGAACACTGCTGACCCTGAACCCTGCCACCGGGGCCGTTGACGCACAGGTTCCGCTGCTCGCACCCGCCGCCCCGGGAGGCGCTGCTCCGCGGATCCTGGTGGACACCTCCCGGGCCTATGTGAGCGACCCCGCCCGCTCCGCTGTGCACGAGATCGACTACGCGGACGGGCTGCGGGTGGCACGGAGTTTCGAGGTTCCTGCCGCCGACATCGTGCTGGAGACCGGACTGTGAGGCTGGGCGCGGGCGCGCGGCGCGGCCGGGTTGCCGGGCGGAACCGTACCGGGACAGCAGGCTGGCCGGCCAGGCTGGGCGCGCTGCTGGTGCTGGGCATCGGCCTGGGGCTTGCGCTGGGCGGATGCTCAGCCGCCGCCGCGGACCGCCCCACGGTGGTGGTCACCACCAACATCCTGGGCGACATCACCCGCAACGTGGTGGGGGAGCAGGCCGAGGTGGTGGTCCTTATGGCAGCCAATGCCGATCCGCACTCCTTCGGCATCTCCGCCCGGCAGGCCGCCGGCATCGAAAATGCGGCCCTCATCATCCACAACGGCGGCGGCCTCGAAGAGAACGTCCTCAACCATGTGGAAGCAGCCGAAGCCGAAGGTGTGCCGGCGCTGCCGGTGCTGGACGCCGTCGGGCCCCTCTCCTTCACCCAGTCCGGACAGGGCGCTCCGGACCCGCACTTCTGGACCGACCCATCCCGCGTGGCCAAGGCCGCGGATGCCATCGCCGTGGCAGTCAGTGAGCACGTACCCGGCGCTGACGCCGGTGCCGTGCGCTCGCAGGCGGCCAGCTACACCCGGCAACTGCAGGAACTGGAAGCATCCATGGAAGCCGGATTCGCCGGCATCGGCCCCGGCCAGCGCAAACTCATCACCAACCACCACGTGTTCGGCTACCTGGCCGACAGGTTCGGTTTCGAGGTAGTTGGTGCCGTGATCCCCAGCGGCACGACGCTCGCCTCACCCAGCCCCACGGACCTGGCCGACCTCACCGGCAAGATCCGGTCCGCCGGCGTGCGGGCCATCTTCGCCGACTCGTCGCAGCCCGCCCGGCTGGCCGAAGTGCTGGCCGCCGAGGCCGGCGAGGACATCGCAGTGGTCCCGCTGTTCACCGAATCCCTGGGCCCTGAAGGGTCCGACGCCGGCACCTACCTGGGCATGATGCGCGCCAACGCCGAACGCATCACCCGGGCCCTGGCCTGACCCGGCTCCACCAGACAGACCTGGGCTCCGCTCCCGGAGCTCCCCACCCATAAAGAAGGAACCACCCATGTATCACCGCACCGCACCCGTCCGCCTGATGACAGTGCTGGCTGCCGCCGGCCTGTTGCTCTCCGGCTGCGGCACCGCCGCCTCAAGCCCCGCCAGTCCGGCGCCAACCCAGGCCGCCACCGTGGACACCGCCGCGCCGCGCCTTGTCACCACCTACGACGGCGGCATCCAGGTCCTTGACCCGGAAACCTTCCAGGTGCTGGCCGACTTTCCCCTGGAGGGATTCAACCGCATCAACCCCGCCGGCGACGGCCGCCACGTGGTCATCTCCACCGCCAAGGGATTCGAGGTCCTGGACACCGGGGCGTGGACCGACGGCGGCAAGCACTACGCCCAGGAACCCGCCATGACGGACATCGTCTTCCCCACCACCAAGCCCGGCCACGTGGTCCGCCACCACGGAAAAACCATCCTCTTCAGCGACGGAACCGGCGAGGTGACCGTCTTCAACTCCGCAGACCTGGCCGCCGGACAGCCCCGCGTGGAAACACACCGCGCCGAAGAAGCCCACCATGGCGTCGCCGTCGAACTTGCCAACGGCGAGCTGGTCCTCACCCTCGGGAACGACAAGGAACGGCCCGGCATTGTGGTGACGGACGCCGACGGCAAGGAAATCGCCCGGAACGAGGACTGCCCGGGCGTCCACGGTGAGGCCACGGCAGCCGGGGAAGCAGTGGTCATCGGATGCCAGACCGGCGTCCTGATCTACGCCGACGGCGCCATCACCAAACTGGTGAGCCCCACTGAATACGGCAGGATCGGCAACCAGGCCGGCTCTGACGAATCCCCGGTGACCCTGGGCGACTACAAGCAGGACAAAGACGCCGAACTGGAACGGCCGCAGACCGTCTCCCTGATCAACACTGAGACGAAATCCCTGGCCTTCGTGGACCTGGGCACCAGTTACAGCTTCCGCTCCCTGGGCCGGGGACCGCACGGCGAAGCCCTGGTGCTCGGCACCGACGGCGCACTGCACGTCATCGACCCCGCAACAGCGGCTGTCAAAAACGTCTTCCCGGTGACCGCGCCGTGGGAGGAACCGCTGGACTGGCAGCAGCCCCGGCCCACCCTGTTTGTCAACGGGCACACCGCCTACGTAACCGATCCGGCGTCGAAGACCATCCATGCCGTCGACATCGAAAGCGGGAAGATCACCGGTACCGGCACGCTGGAGGCAGCACCCAACGAGCTGACCGGGGTTACCGGCTAGGCGCTGATCCTGGCTTGTTCCTGGGAGCCGCGGGCGGGTGCGTCCGCGGCTCCCAGCGCTCTTGCGCGAAATTTGTGGTTGGTTCCGGGCCGGCCGCTACTACTATCTGAGGAAGAAGTCACCCTGCCTATTGCATAGGGGCTGGATCATGCTCGGAGCACTCACCGCAGAGAATGTTGCCAATCGCAACAACGTCACCATGCTGGGCCGCGCGGGCGGTCCGGTGATGCTGTTCGCCCACGGCTATGGCTGCGACCAGGAGATGTGGCGGCGGCTGGTGCCCTACTTCGCCGCCGACTACCGGGTGGTGCTTTTCGACCACGTGGGTGCCGGCCACTCCGACCTTGAGGCGTACCACCGGGAAAAGTACGGAACCCTGGACGGCTACGCCACCGATGTCCTGGAGATCTGTGAGGCACTGGACCTGGAGGACGTAATCCTGGTGGGCCACAGCGTCAGCGCCATGATCGCCCTGATCGCCGCGGCCCGCGAACCGGAACGCTTTGCCAGGCTGATCCTGGTGGCCCCGTCGCCCAGATATACGGACGACGCCGACGACGGCTACGTGGGCGGGTTCTCGAATGAGGACATCGAAGGGCTGCTGGAGTCCCTGGACAGCAACTATTTCGCCTGGGCTGAGGCGCTGGCGCCGATAGCCATGGGCAACCCAGACACCCCCGAGTACGCGGAAGAGCTCCGCAGCAGCATCTGCCGGACCAACCCGTCCATCGCCCGGCACTTTGCCCGCGTCACCTTCCTCTCCGACACCCGCCACGTCCTGCCGCAGGTCCAGTGCGACAGCCTGATCCTGCAATGCACCGACGACCTGCTGGCACCGGCAGCGGTGGGTTCCTACGTCCACCAGCAGCTCGGCAACAGCTCCCTGGTCCAGCTGACGGCAACCGGCCACTGCCCCCATGTGAGCGCTCCCGAAGCCACGGCCGCAGCCATCCTGCACTACCTCCATCCACGCCCGTGACGGACACCGCCGGCCGGCCCGTGGCCAACTTCGAGACGCTCTTCCACCAGGCGCCGTGCGGCTACCTCATCACGGACGACGCCGGCCACATCTCCGCGGTCAACGACACCTTCGTGCGGTGGACCGGTTACAGCCGGGCGAAGCTGCTCGGCTTGAAACTGCAATCCCTGATGCCAGTGGGCGACCAGATCCTCTACGCCACCCACTGCATCCCGCAGCTGGGCATCACAGGCTCGGTGTCCGAGATTGCCGTGGACATCATCGGCGCCGACCACGTCCGCCGGCCAGCGCTGCTCTCGGCTTCGCGTTTCGCGGCGTCGGGGCAGGAACCGGACAGCGTCCGCGTGATCATCTTCAGCGCCCACGAGCGCCGGCTGTACGAGAAGGAACTGGTATCCGCCCTGCGCGCCGCCGAGAAATCGGATACCAGGCGTGCCCTCGCGGAGCAGGAACTGCAGCGGCTGGCCCTCCACGACGCCCTGACCGGCCTGCCCAACCGGGCCGGCCTGAAGGCCCGGTTTGGCGCAGTGCCGGCTGCCGGGGCAGCAACGGACAGCATGAGTGAGGGGAATCCGCTGGCGGCCCTCTTCATTGACCTGGACCACTTCAAGGCAGTCAACGACAGCCTGGGCCACGGAGCCGGAGACAACCTGCTGGTGTCCGTTGCGGGACGGCTGGCCGCCGCTGTCCAGGCGCCCGGTGCGGTGGGGCGGCTGTCCGGCGACGAGTTCGTGGTGCTGGACGCGGTGGCCGGGACAGAGGAAGCGGCCGCCCTGGCCGCCCGGCTGCTGGACGTCCTCGCGGCACCGATCCATCTCGAGGGCATTGAAATCGTCACTTCGGCCAGCATCGGCATCGCGGTTGCCCGGGGCGGGGATGACACTGTTGAGGACCTCATCCGCCGTGCGGACATCGCCATGTACCGGGCCAAGGAACGGGGCCGGAACCGCTGGGAACTGCACCGGCCGGCACCATCGGACCCGGCTGTGGACCGGCTTCGAGCCCTCGGCGAACTGCGCCGGGGGATCGGCGAAGGCGCCCTCCGCGTCCACTACCAGCCCCGGATTGACCTGCATACGGGGAGGGCCAGCGGTGTGGAGGCCCTGGTGCGCTGGCAGCATCCCACCCGGGGCCTGCTGCCGCCGTCGGAATTCATTGCCATGGCCGAGGAATCCGGGCTGGTGCGTCCGCTGGGTGCGTGGGTGCTGGACGAGACCCTGAAACTGGCCGAAAGCCTGCGCAGGGATGACCACCACGGTGCCGGACTGGAATTTGCCGTGAACCTGTCCGCCCGGCAGCTCAACGATCCCGGGCTGGTGGACATGGTGGAAGGCGCCCTGGAGCGGCGCAGCATGGACCCGGCGCTGCTGCTGCTCGAAATCACCGAAACGGCACTGATGTCCGATCCCGGCGCGGCCGTGGAATCCCTGACCGCCCTCAAAAACCTGGGCGTTGGGCTCGCCGTCGACGACTTTGGCACGGGCTACTCAAGCCTTACCTACCTGAAGAAATTCCCCATCAACGAACTGAAGATTGACCGGTCCTTCATCATGGGGCTGGGGCTGGACACCGGGGACGCCGCGATAGTGGGCAGCTGCATCGACCTGGCCCACGCGGTGGGGATCCGGGCCGTGGCTGAGGGGGTCGAAACTTCCGGCCAGGCCCAAACGCTGCAGGACATGGGCTGCGACCTTGCCCAGGGCTACCTCTTCGCCCGCCCGCTTCCTGAGCCGCGGCTCAGGGAATGGCTGGCATCGCACGCCTGACTACGCCCTTAATCGCACGTCGCCCCGTCCGGTGCCGCCACCCGTATGTGTGGGTTCAGCGGCAATGGGACAGGGCGAGGGGCGGAACTTTCAGGAATGGCTGGCACGCGGGCCCGGTGCATGGGCTCTGTGGTGCCAGGGTCTTCGCTATGCGGCCAGGCGGGTGGCGGCGGCTGGGAGCTTGCGGCGCGGTGCCAGGACACTGATGGTGCAGGGTGCCTGGAGCGGATCGATCCTGGTGGGCAGATGTCGGGTTTCCGACGCGGTCCGGAGCATCTCCAGTGCGGCTTCATCCACGAAGGCCTGCGAGATGTCCAGTTCCAGGTCCAGCCCTTCCTTCAAGGAGTTGGCCCGTTTTGCTACTACATACAGGGCGTTGACGCTGTGGACGGTGATATGCCCCTTTGCAATCACCTTCGCACGTGCGTGGTCGAGATCAACACGGACAACAATGTGGAGCTTAGAGTTCAAGATGTAAAGCCTTCCCCGGCATTGGCTGCGACGCTGCAGCTTTTTGCGTGGCCGTTTTCATCAGCCTCATACAGAGTAGGGGGTGGATGTGATCCACGCAACACTTTGACGAATTTATTACAAGACGGGTTGATGCTGATCCTGTGACTGCAGGTCAGCCCACTGCTTCGGGAACCCTGCCGGCCAGGTCCGGAAGCCTCCCGGTCAGCACCGCCGCGGGAGCCACGGACCAGCGCTGACGCTCGGGCTCGAAGGACACCACCACCGAGGCATCGTTTTCGCGGGCCTCATCCATGGCAAGCAGCAGGGCGTCCTCCATGTGCCGGGCATACTCCAGCCGATCACCAAGGGAGCCCTGCAGGTCCGCATCGTCAATGAGCACATGGCCCTTGCCGTCCACGATGACCTTCAACGAATACCCCTGGTCCTCGTGGAGGGATCCGCGGGTGGATGAAATTTCTGTGACTCTGTCTGCCCGGACCAGCCCGTTGCCGAGCGTACGGATCCACACTTCACCCATTGCCTTGACCTCCCCTTGGCTGGGGGCGCGGATCAGCACCCCTAAGGCGAAATGTACTCCTCCGCGGGCGGTTTGTGACCCCCGAATTTATTGCCCGGGGAAGGCAGGTCCGCGCTGCCGTTCAGCCCGCCCCGCGGGACCTTCGGCACTTCCGGACCGAGGCAGCCCGGAACCACGCTGGTGGCATGGCTACGACCAGCCGCGGCGGCGGCGTTGGCTCCGTCCTCGTCAATGCTGTCCTGCTGTGGGCCATTAATATGTGGCCCGGCTGGCGCATGGTGCCGTTCCTGACTTCGGACATGACGCGCGTCCTTGACGCCGTCAATGCCGCCCTCATTGCCGGCATCATCGTGAACCTCGCCTTCGTGGTGGTCCGGTCGAGGGGCCTGCAGGCCCTGGGAAACCTGGTGGTCCTCGGCTTCGGAATGGCCGCGCTGCTCCGTCTCTGGGACGTTTTCCCATTTGATTTCGGCGATGGCTGGTCCGGGTGGCCCCTGGTGGGGCGGGTGTTCCTGGCGCTGGGAATGGTGGGCTCGGTTATCGGTGCCGTGGTGGAGGTGGTGGCCTTGATCCGGTCACTGGCAGGGCTGGCACCCCGGACCCGGCAGTAGCTTCTGTTGCGCGGGGCGACGTTGCGCGCCGGGGTGAAGGAGGGTGCCGCCCTAGGATAAATCTGATGACTTCCCCCGGTGGCTCCCAGCCCTTCAACCTGCGCAGCATTGCGGTGGCCGCCTTTGGACCCACCCTGCTGTTTGGCCTGGGGCAGGGGGCCATCCTTCCCGTGGTGGCCCTGACCGCCCGCGACCTTGGCGCCACCGTCGCCGTGGCAGCCCTCATCGTCACCCTCATGGGCCTCGGGTCCTGGTTCTTCAACCTGCCGGCGTCGCTTGTCACGCTGAAGTTCGGTGAACGCTGGTCCATCGTGGGCGCGTCCGTCGCCGCCGGCCTGGCGCTCGCCGCCGCCGGGTTGTCCTCCCTTGCGCCCAACGGCCTGGTGCTGCTCGCCGTGGCGATGACCGTCGTCGGGATGTCCGGAAGTGTCTTTGGCCTGGCCCGGCAGAAGTACCTCACCGAGGCGGTGCCGGTGGAATTCCGGGCCAGGGCGCTGTCCACGCTGGGCGGCGTGAACAGGATTGGCGTGTTCATTGGGCCGTTCCTGGGTGCTGCGGTGATGCAGTTTGGTGGCATCAACGGCGCGTACTGGGTGGGTGTGGTGGCCATGGCGGCGGCCGCGCTGCTGTCCCTCACCATCCCGGACCTGGCCGCTCCGGACGCGTCCGACGGCGGGAGGCCAGGCCCGCAGCCCACGCTGCGGAGTGTCGCGGTGTCCCACGCGGGGGTCTTCCTCTCCGTGGGCATCGGCATCCTGTTGCTGTCCGCGCTCCGCTCCTCGCGGCAGGTGGTGATCCCGCTGTGGGCCGACCACCTGGGCATGGACGCCACGTCCGCCTCCCTCATCTACGGCCTGTCCGGGGCCATCGACATGCTGGTGTTTTACCCCGCCGGGAAGCTCATGGACCGCAAGGGCCGGCAGTTCGTGGCTGTTCCGTCCACCCTGCTGATGGGGGCGGCGCTGGTGCTGATCCCGCTGACGGGCTCGTTCACCGGGCTGCTGCTGGCCTCGCTGCTGATCGGGTTCGGCAACGGCATCAGTTCCGGGCTGGTGATGACGCTGGGGGCCGATTTCTCGCCGGACCGAGGCCGCGGCCAGTTCCTGGGGCTGTGGCGGTTCATGGCCGACGCCGGTTCCACAGGCGGCCCGCTGCTGCTCTCCGGGGTGACCGCCGTGGCATCCCTGGGCGCGGGGATCTCAGCCACTGGCATCCTGGGGTTCGCGGCGGCGGCCGTGTTCGCCGTCGTAATTCCCCGCCTGAAGCACCGCCGCAACTACTGACGTGCGCCATCACTTGGAGTCCCCAAAACCGCATCTTAGGGACTCCATCTGATAGGGCAACGGTCTGTTGTGGGTGGACACTGTACCCATGAACACTCCCCGGAGCATCCAGCGGGACTGCGTCATCGCTGGGGGCGGGCCCGCCGGTATGGTGCTCGGCTACCTCCTCGCACGGGATGGCCTGCAGGTCACCGTCCTGGAAAAGCACGCCGACTTCCTCCGTGATTTCCGCGGTGACACCATCCACCCGTCCACCATCACCCTGCTGCGCGAGCTGGGCCTGCTGGAGCGGTTCCTTGACCTGCCGCTGACCCGCATCAGCACCATGGACGCGGTCTTCGACGGAGAGCGGTTCACCATCGCGGACTTTGGCACCCTGCCGGCACCGGACAACTTCCTGGTGTTCGCCCCGCAATGGGATTTCCTGAACTTCCTCGCGGCCGAGGCCTCGGTGCTGCCGGGGTTCGAGCTCCGGATGAGCACACGGGCAGATGAAATACTTCACGACGGCGGCCGCGTCGCCGGGGTGCGGGCCACGGATACTGACGGCGCCCTGGAAGTCCGCGCGCCCCTGACCGTGGCGGCCGACGGGCGCGGATCGTCGCTGCGGAACGACGCCGGACTTTACCCAACAGGCTCGGGCGTGCCCATCGACGTGCTGTGGTTCCACCTGCCCAAGCCCCGCGACCCGCTTCCGCCAACGCTCGGATACGTTTCCGGCAAGGGCATGGTGCTGACCCTGGACCGGGGCAGCTACTACCAGTCCGGCATGATCATCCGGAAGGACAGCTTGGACAGCATCAAAGCCGAAGGGCTTGCGGCGTTCCGAGCCCGCATCGGTGCCGCAGCTTCCCACCTTGCCGTCCCGGCGGAGAGCATCGTGGGCTGGGACCAGATCAAACTCCTGTCCGTGAAGATCAACCGGCTGCAGACGTGGCACCGGCCCGGCTTCATTGCCATTGGGGACGCGGCCCACGCGATGTCGCCCATGTTCGGCGTCGGCGTCAATTACGCCATCCAGGATGCCGTGGCACTCGCCAACGCCGTCACGCCCGGGCTGGCCCGCGGCGAGGTGCGCGACGACACGCTGGCAGCGGTGCAGAAGCGCCGGGAGGTGCCGGTCCGGAAGATGCAGCGCATCCAGCGCCTGGGCCACCGCGCCATCGCTCGGCGCCCCGGCCGGCGCGCCTTCGTTCCCCGGCCGGCGAAGTGGATTCTACGTGCCTTCGGCCCGCGGATACGCAGGGCGGCAGCCCGGTTCATCGGCATCGGGTTCCGCCCCGAACACCCGCAGATCTTCTGACCCGCGGGGAGTCTGGCCGAAGGGATTGGTGGGTACCCGCCGGAGCGCGGTTATCCTCGACACATGGGTGAAACGGGGACTCGGGTTCGGACCAGCCCACTGCAGAAGGCGCTGTGGTGGGTGCAGGACTATGCGTACGCGGCCATGTGCCAGGTGGAGGGCGTGCTGTCCCGGGTGCAGCCAGGGTCCTTCCACCAAGGCACAAGGAACCCCGTGGTGATCATCCCCGGGGTGTACGAAAACTGGCAGTTCATGCTGCCCCTGATTCAGCGGATCCACGACGCCGGCCACCCCGTCCACGTGGTCACGGTCCTGCAGCGGAACAAGCTTGAGATCCCGGCAGCGGCCCGGCTGGTGGCCCAACACATCGAGGAGGCAGGGCTGCGCGACGCCGCCATCGTGGCGCACAGCAAAGGCGGGCTGATCGGCAAGTACGCCATGCTGATGATGGACCCGGAGCACCGGATCAGCAGAATGATCACGGTGTGCACCCCCTTTTCCGGCTCCAGCTACGCGAGGTACATGCTGCTGCCGAGCCTGCGGATGTTCTCGCCGCGGAACGCCCTGACCCTGGAGCTGGCCCGCGAGGAAGCCATCAACAGCAGGATCACCTCCATCTACGGCCCGTTCGATCCGCACATCCCGGAGGGGAGCGTCCTGCCTGGCGCCACCAATATCGCGCTCCCCACGGCCGGGCACTTCCGGATCCTCGGCGACCCGGAGACCGCCCGGATCATCACCGAGCAGCTGGCCCTCCCGCAGCCCGGCTCTGCGCTGTAAGCCCCCTTTTCAGCCCTCACCGGTAAAAGCCCTGTTCAGGCCGTGGTTTAACTTTCAAATAACTTGAGCTTTCTTTGCCTCTTTCTGCGCTTTGTTCCTGCGTTTGGCTGTGCATTGTTGTTCCCAGCAAGACAACTTCCACCCAAGTAAGCAAAGTCTGAGGGGACACATCATGAAGAACAGCACTCTGATCAAGGGAACCGCAGCCATCGCCGTAGGCGCAGCACTGTTGCTGGGCGGCGGCGGCACCCTGGCCAACTGGAACGCCGAGGCAACCGCGGCTCCCGGCACCATCGTTGCCGGCGACCTGAACGTCGCGAAGACCGCCGCCGGCGTCTGGAAGGACCGGGCCGGCACCACCATCGACATCAACACCTACAAGGTGGTTCCGGGCGACAAGCTCACCTTCACCCAGGACCTGACCGTCACCCTGGTAGGCAACAAGATGGCCGCTGACGTCAGCACTACAGGCATCAGCGCCACCAACGGATTTACCGCCGCCAACGTGTCGGTCTCCGCGCCGGCCCTCACCCTGGGTGGGACGGCCGTGGCCAACCCGCTGAAGCCCACCGGTTCCGCGCAGACGGTCACCGCAACCATCACCTTTGAATTCCTGTCCACCACCACGGGCCGTGCGGACACCACCGCCAGCTACAACTTCAATAACGTGGCGTTCCAGCTGACCCAGGTGGCCCAGACCGGTCTTTCCTAACCTGACACGGCCGGGTGGCCCTCGGGCCGCCCGGCCAGCAGAATAAGGAAACAGACCAGGAGGAGACACCATGCGCATCAAGCGCTCACTGCAGGCGGCGGCCCTGGTCGCCGCAGCAGTGCTCCTGGGCCTCCTCACCATTCAGGGCAGCTACGCCCTTTGGAATGCCACAGTTGTTGCGACTCCCGGGACAGTCAGCTCGGCATCGTTCGATATGGCGATGACGGCAGTCAACTCGGGCCAAACCACCAACATGACGCTGGCCAACGGAACGGCAGCAACCCTGACGCTGTCTCCGGCAGGCACGCTGGGGCCGGGAACCCCGGTGTACGGCGGGGTGCAGGTCACCAACAACACCAACGCCGGTGGCCAGTTCAACACCGTCATCACGGCGGGCCAGCCAACCATCACCAATGTCAGCGGCGGGACCCTGGCCAGCTACATCAGCGTCACCGCCAAGCGGGCCACCTCCACCACAGAATGCAGCAACAGCGCCGGCTATCTGGCTATCGGCGCGGGCGGGCTTGACTCGCCCACTGTGGCCAAAAACGGTTCCACCATCTTTTGCTTCCAGGCCAGCCTCAGCTCCGCGGCCCCCAGCTCCGTGAAAGGACAAGCAGTGAACATCACCCTTCCGCTCACCGCCCGTCAGTGCGGGGTGTCCGGTGGCTGCTGACCTGACCGCCGGGCCGGCCTTCCCGGCCCGCGCATCGCGCAAGAAGTCCCGCTCCGCCAACCCGTCGCCGTCGGACGCTGACGCAAGCCGCCGCAAGGGCACCGGGGCGTGGGCCGCCGTCGGACGCATCCTGAGCATGTCCGCCATGCTCGTGGCGCTGTTCGCGGCCGTGGTCCTGATCGTGATTCCGGTGGCAACCGGCTCGCAGTCCTACACCATCCTGACCAAGTCCATGGTGCAGAAGTTCCCGCCGGGTACGTTCATGGTGATGAAGCCGGTGGCGTTCGACGAACTCAAGTACGGCGATGTCATCACGTTCCAGATGTATTCCGGCCGGCCGGACGTGGACACGCACCGGATTGTCGGTTTCGGTTCCACCCAGGCGGGGGAGAAGACGCTGATCACCAAGGGCGACAACAACGGCGCCAACGATCCGGAGCCCGTCCGGGCCATCCAGGTCAAGGGCAAGCTGTTCTACGCCGTTCCGTATGTGGGCTTCGTCGCCAACGCCCTGGGCAACGCGGACCGGGACACCTGGACCGTCCTGGCCGCCGTCGGCCTCATCGGCTACGGCGCCATCACCGTCTACAAATCAGTCCGCAAGCCCCGCGGCAGCAAGGATCCGTCCGGAGCCGTGGCCTAATGCGTACGTTCCGGAACCTGCCAGGGGCCGCGGTTGCGGTCGGTGCTTTCGTGCTGACCGTCATGCTGGGGGTCGGTGGGACTGCGGCGTCGGCCCTGTGGCAGCAAAGCGCCACCGCCACCATGACCGTCACAGCGGCTGGCTCCTGGGCTGGGCCCGCCTTCACACTGTCGTGTGCCGACCCATCGAAGAAAACCGTGGAACTTACGGTGGCGCCGAATACCACCCTCTCGTCGAATCAGCTGCCGGCCACGCTTTCTGTCTCGGCGGTCAACTCCTCGGCAACCTATTCGGACTGGCAGATTACGGCGCCCAACACGAGCGGCAAGATTACTCTCACCACAGGGCACCCCCTCGTCAGCGGCCAGAGCACCGGGCTGATCGACATCGTGGTGACCGTCACCTACAAGGACAATTCGTCGGCTTCGGTTTTTCGGTCTATCCGGAAGGGAAACGGCAACAGCGAGATCACCTGTTCTTAGGAATTGGCCACCAGAAGTCCGCCAGCTCGGCGGAAGCAGGCGCCGCCACCACCCCCCCCGAGGGCGGCGCCAGCTTCTGCCGAGCTGGTGTGGTCTAGGGCCGGAAATTTTCGTCGGCAGCAGGGGGACCGCGGGTAACTCGCGAGGATCCCAGGGGCCTTGACGGCCGGAGGCGGCCGGCCGGAGCGCCCCGCGGATCACCCAAGGCCAGGAACCGCCGGGGCAACAAGCCGTTAAAGGCGAAGAACCGCTGCCCTGGCGGGAGCGGTTCTTCGCGTGACTGGGAAGTGGGTTCCTGGCGGCGCCCACTTCAAAACGCCGCCAGGAGCATTGGGGCGTCTCCAGCAGGAGCCGCGATGCCGGGTCCCAGCAACCCGGTAAGGGCTACTATCCGGTAACCGGATCAAGGTCCGGCCGGATCTGCCGCAAGGAACACTCAACTTCGCGTCATGATTTGAACCAATCCGCGCCCAAAAGCGTCTCACTAAGGGCAGGAAGGCCCTACCGTCCTGCGTGGCCCGGGATATTTTGGGAGCAAAGGGTCCGTGGTTTCCCCGTGATCACGGAAGGGGTGGTGCTGGTGGAACTATTCAGTGACAAGCCTGCCCTGGCCGCTGCCGCCCTGACCCGGTTGGCGGCCGCGGACCTCGAAAGCGGCGGAACGCCTCCCGGACGGATGCAGGTATTCCTGGGTGACCTGGTGATGAGGAACGGCCCGGACATCCTTGAACGGGTGGCCATTGAACTTGCCCGCCAACACCTGGCGTCCCTCGAGGAACTCGCGGTGGCCACCGGCCGGCCCGCGGCCCGGTACCTCGATTCGATTGAGCTCGCGGCGGCCATGGATGAGGAGCCCGACGGCGGGCAGCCCGGCTTTGGCATCCCGCCGCACTTTGGCGGGGAGTAGCGGAGCGGCAGCGTCCCTGGCGTCAGCGGCGCCGCGCCGCGAAGGCGAACAGCGATGTGGTGGCCACCGTGGCCAGGTATCCGGCGATCACGATCAGCGAGATCCCGGCCCAGAAGTAGTTGGTGGTGCTGGTTTCCTGCCACGGGCTCGGCGCAATCCGGATCAGCGAATAGGCCGCAACCGCCGCGGAGGCAAGGCCAATCAGCACCGGAAGGACCAGCCAGATCCTGGCCGAGCCGATGTGCCTGTTGAAGCCCTCCCAGGCAATCCAGGTTCCGCGCCGCAGGATCAGCCACCCGGCCGGAATCATGAACGCCCCCACCAGCAGGAACGCCGCCACAACATCGGCCGGGCGGTGCCACTGGTTGATCAGGGTGGACACCCCGGAGGCAATGGCGAACGTGCCGCCCACGAACCCGGCCATGGGCCGCCAGCGAGGTGAGGCCATCAGGAACACGGCCGCCGCAGCCGACGCCGCCAGGGTGGTGTGGCCGGACGGCAGCGAATTCAGCTCCAGGGTCACCACGCCCTTGTCCGGCCGGGCCGGAAGCAGGTCCTTGAGTACCTGCGTGGCCACGTTCGCACCGATGCACGCCGCCACAGCGATCCCGGCTTCGGTCCAGTGCTTCCGGATCACGGTGACGAACAGGATTACGACGGCGGCCATCACCAGGGAGATGGTGGGCAGCAGGTCCAGGAACCGGGTGGTCGCCTTGCCGGCCGGCCCGTGGATGTCCACCGCTTCCACCAGGGCCGACTCATCGATGAACTGCCCAGTGGTGGTCTGCACGAAGTAGTAGTACGTGGCCACGAGCCCGGCAACACAGGCCAGGGTGGCCAGCACGAACAGGAAACCCGATCCCGGTGCGGGCCGGGCAGGCGTCCTGGGGTGCGTTTGCCGTGAGGAAGTCATCGCCGTTAAGGGTGTCATAGAAAGCTGGGAGGCCTCTCGGCATGTGCTGGGCGCGCCGTCGGTGTTCACTAAGCGGGCGGGCCGGTTGGGGGCAGCCGGGGAATGCTGGCCGCTGCCACCACCAGCGCCAGGGCGCCCAGCCCGAACGGCAGGGCCGTCAGCGTAGCCACGCCACCCACCAGGAGCGGGCCGCCGGCGTCGCCGAGTTCCCTGCCGAGCTCGGCCGATCCCATGGTGCGCCCCATCCGTTCAGGCGGTGTGCTGTCCGCCAGGTGCGCGAAGCCCAAGGGAGTGGCGGCGCCGATGCCCACTCCGATGGCCGCCGCCGCAACGAAGATGGTGGCCGCGGCGGGGGCGGCCGCCAGCAGTGCGACGCCGGCGGCAATCAGGATGAGCCCCGCCGTCGTGCCCCTGTTGTCCGTGACCCGGCCCTGGTCCCGCAGCCTGCCCATCCACGGCTGGGTCAGCACCGAGCCGAGCGCCAGGACGCTGACGGCGGCGGTACCGGCGAAGGCGTCCATGCCGTGGCGGGTAGCGAGTGCGGGAAGGAATCCGATGGCCGCGCCGAGCGCACCGGTGGAGGCGGCGAGGACCAGCGTGGGAACCCAGAACCTGCGCTCGCCCACCTGCCGGGCCAGGTCCATGACCGTGTAGCGCTGGCGGGGGAGCGGCTCCAGACGCGGTACAGCCGCCAGCACCCACACGGCGGTGGCCGCTGCCAGCACGGCAAGGGCGCCGAACAGCAGGGCGAAGCCGCCGGCCAGGATTAGCCCGGCCCCCAGCAGCGGGCCGATGATGTAGCCAAGGCTCTTCCATGAACCGTATTTGCCAAAGTAGGCGCCCGCCTTGCCGCCGCGCGCGAGCCTCGCCACCATGGCGGACGACGCCGGCGAGAAGGCTGAGGCGGCGGCGCCCTGTCCCAGCCGGGCCAGGGCGAGCATGAGCGGGTCCGCTGCCCACAGCCCGATGAGCGACAGGGCGGCGAAGGCCAGAAGCCCACCCACGATGACCGGTTTGGGCCCCACCCGGTCGCTGAGGGCGCCGAACACGGGTTTGAGGAAGACCTCAGCAACGTCGTACAGGGCAAGCAGGATGCCGAGGTTCAGCAGCGTCAGGCCGATGTTCCCGCTTTGTGCGCCCAGGCCGGCTGCGATGCTGTGGGCACCGAAGGCCGTCACAAACCCGGCGGCGTACAGCGGGGCTGTGGCGGTGCGGGTGGCCACCTGGTGGCGGGAGGGGGTTTCGGACTCAGTCACACGATGGACTGTAACAACTGCTGCATCTCCTGGAGTGCTGCGCCGTGTCAGGCGAGGGAGGCTGCGAGCTCCTCAATAATCTCGAACTGTTCGCGGACGCCGCCCTCCATGCCGGACTGCGCGATCATGTCCCGGACTTCCCTGGTGCCCGCATGGGTGCGGATGCTCACCCTGGTGCCGGAGCCGCCGTCGGCCGCTTCGAAGGTGACCGTGTTGACCACTGCGCCTTCTTCGCTGTCCTGCGCCATGCCCGGGAACTCCATCACCTCCGTGTGCACGATCCGCTGGTCCGGCTCGATCTCGCGGTAGGTGCCGTGGAAGGCCACCTCCGCTTCGCCGTGCGCCAGCATGACGTACCGCCATTTCCCGCCCACCCGGAAGTCCATCTCCGCCACTGTCATCTCGCCGCGCCGTCCCGGCCACCAGCGCCGGACGAGCTCCGGTGTGGTCCAGGCTTTGAAGACGAGGTGCGGCGGGGCGTCCACCGTCCGGGTGATGAGGATTTCCTCGTCGCTGGGGAAGGTCACGTCCATGGTCCTGCTGCCTGCCTGTGCCATTTGTCCTGCTCCTTAGTGTCCGCTTTCCTGATCCCGGATATCTTCCAGTACGCCGTCGAGGAGGTCGAAGCGGTCCGCCCAGAGGTCCGCGTAACCGGAGACCCAGTCGTGGATGGGCTTCAGCGCCTGCGGCTGGAGCCGGTAGACCCGTTGCCGCCCGGCATCGCGGACCTCCACGGCGCCCACCTCCCGCAACACCCGCAGGTGCCGGGACACGTGCGGCTGCGCCAGGTCCAGCAGTTCCACCAGTTCGCTGACGGTGCGCTCGCCGCCGGCCAGGACGTCCAGGATTTCCCGACGGCGGGGCTCGGCCACGGCGTTGAACGCATCTGCGGTTGTCGCTGCCCGGGCCATGGCCCCATCGTATACCCATATTGATATGTAAAGAAGGGGCTGTTGGCGTGCCGGTCCCGAAGGTCTACCCTTCGTGCAAGGGGTCCGGTGCGGGCCCCGCGGTGGCTCCTGAAGGAGGCGAAGCCGTGACGATCGTCGACAACGCCGTCTACGTGAACGGGATGCGGACAGCGGACCCGGAAAGCCTGGATGAAACCTACTTTGCGCTGAGGCAGCGCGAGGGGATGGCCTGGATCGGCCTGTACCGCCCGGACGCCGGGGAACTGGAGTCGGTGGGCGAGGAATTCGACCTGAACCCGCTCGCCGTCGAGGACGCCCTCGCAGGCCACCAGAGGGCCAAGCTGGAACACTACGGCGAATGCCTGTTCCTGGTGCTGCGGCCTGCCAGGTACCGCGATGACGTGGAGAAGGTGGACTTCGGCGAGATCCACGTCTTTGCCGGTGACGAGTACGTGGTGACCGTCCGGCACGCAGAATCACCGGACTTGGCCAAGGTCCGGCGACGCATGGAGTCGATGCCCGAGTTCCTGGCCCTCGGCCCCGGGGCTGTGTTGTACGGGATCCTGGACCAGGTGGTGGACGAGTACGAGCCAGTGGCCGCCGGCCTGGAGAACGACATCGACGAAATCGAGGACGACCTCTTCGGCGCCGACCCCGAGGTCTCCCGGCGCATCTACGAACTCTCCCGCCAGGTCATCACGTTCCAGCGCGCCACGAGCCCGCTGGCCGGGATCCTGCAGGCCCTGATGGCCGGAACCCCGGAACGCCCCGCTGATGCCGACCTCCAGGACCACCTCCGCGATGTGCTGGACCACGTCCTGCGGCTCAACGAACGCGTGGCGTCCTTCCGGGCACTGCTCCAGAACGCGCTCGCGGTCAACGCGGCACTGGTGGCGCAGCGGCAGAACGAGGAGATGCAGCGGATGACCGAATCCAGCTTTGAGCAGAACGAACAGGTCAAGCGCATCTCATCCTGGGCCGCCATCCTGTTCGCCCCCACCCTCGTGGCGTCCATCTACGGCATGAACTTCACCGCGATGCCCGAGCTGACCTGGACCTACGGCTATCCATACGCCATCGGCCTGATGCTGGCCATGGGCCTGGGGCTGTACGTCACCTTCAAGCACAACAAATGGATCTAGGTTTATCCACTTAGGCATTCCGCTGCCGCCGTGGCCGCGCGGCCCGCCGGTACAGTGAATCCATGCCTGCCCGCGACGCACAGATCCCCCCACTTGACGAACTGCTGGCGGGGGCACACGTTGTCAGCCTGCCCATGCGGGTGAAGTTCCGCGGGATCATGGAGCGGGAATCGCTGCTGATCCAGGGCCCTGCCGGGTGGGGTGAATTCTGCCCGTTCCCGGAGTACGGCGATGCCGAGGCTGCCCGGTGGCTGGCCGCCGCCGTCGAGGCCGCCTGGCAGGGGTTTCCCCAGCCGCTGCGCACGGCCATACCCGTCAACGCCACTGTGCCTGCCGTGGAAGCCTCCCGCGTGCCGGAGGTCCTGGCGCGTTTCGGCAGGGTGGATGCCGTCAAGGTCAAGGTGGCGGAGCGCGGCCAAACCCTGGAGGATGACGCCGCACGGGTGGAAGCCGTCCGCGCGGCTCTCCCCGATGCCGCGATCCGCGTGGACGCCAATGGCGGCTGGGACGTGCCCGCCGCGGTCACGGCACTGACCCGGCTGTCCGACGTCGGCCTCGAATACGCCGAGCAGCCCGTCCCGGACATCGAGGGCCTGGCCGAGGTGCGTTCGCGGTTGCGCGCTGCGGGGACGCCGGTGCTGGTGGCCGCCGACGAAAGCGTCCGCAAGGAGGACGATCCCCTGAAAGTGGCACGGGCCGGCGCGGCCGATCTGATTGTGGTCAAGGTGGCGCCGCTCGGGGGAGTGCGGCGTGCCCTGGACATCGTGGCGCAGGCCGGGCTGCCCGCCGTCGTCAGCTCCGCGCTGGACACCTCAGTGGGCATCCGTGCCGGGCTGGCCCTTGCCGCGGCGCTCCCCGACCTGCCGTATGCGTGCGGGCTGGGGACGGTATCCCTGTTCGAATCCGACATCACCCGGGACCCGCTGACGGCCGACGACGGCGCCATCACCCTCCGCGAAGCCGCCGCCGACCCCGGGCTGCTGGAGCAGTACGCGGCAACGCCGGAACGCCGGGACTGGTGGCTGACACGGCTCAGCCGCGTCCACGCCCTCCTCTCCAGGTAGACGCGCGCTCACTTGTGGCGGCTCTCGAGACGACGCGCGCTCACTTGTGGCGGCTCGTGCGACGACCCGCGCTCACTCGTGGCGGTTCTCGAGACGACGCGTGTGCAATGACCTGACGTTCCTGCAGGTCATGGGCGGTTAACCTCAACTTCACCTGCAGGACGGCTCCACGTCGGAAGCGGCTGGAAGGGTGAGCGGGACCCCACAGAGATCCTTGGAAGGCCCCCATGTCTGAAACGACTGCACGCAAGTTCACGCTCCTGCCCATGCTCGGCCACACCAAGGGGAAGCGCAGCGCCGTCACCTGTGCCCTGAAATGCGACAACGCCTGTGCCGGCGACGTCTGCAACACCAGTTCCAACAGCTACTTCCGCGACATCGCCTCCGCCACCATGTCCCGCCGCGCCGCACTGGGCCTTGGTGCTGCCGGTGCCCTCGCCGTAGCACTGGGAAGCGCCGTGACGTCGCCCGAAACCGCCAACGCCGCCGGCCTGTCCAAGGCTGCCAAGGAGGGCTTCGGTAAGTCCAAGCTCAAGTTCACCGCCATCCCGTCGGTAGACGCCGCCGTCGACGCCGTCACGGTGCCTGACGGATTCACCTGGCAGCCGGTAATCCGCTGGGGCGACCCCATCTTCAAGGACGCTCCGGCGTTCGACCTGAACAACCAGACTGCCGCTGCGCAGGAAAAGCAGTTCGGCTACAACAACGACTACACCGACATCATCGAGGTCCCGGGAAGCAAGGGCAACCGTGCCGTCCTGTTCTCCAACCACGAGTACACCAACGAGAACATCATGTTCCCGGCCACGATGCCCGCGGACCAGGTTCGCGCCGTGGGCGCCGCCGCGCACGGCCTGTCCGTGGTGGAACTTGAGCGGAAGAACAAGAACAAGCCGTGGTCCTACGTCCAGGGCGCTGGCCTGAATCGCCGCTACCTGAACAGCACCGTCTACGAACTCACGGGGCCCGTGGCGGGATCCGCCCTGGTCAAGACCGTGGCGGACCCCAGCGGCCGCGCCATCAAGGGAACCCTGGGCAACTGCGCCGGCGGCACCACCCCTTGGGGCACCATTCTCTCCGGCGAGGAGAACTTCAACGGCTACTTCGCGGCTCCGGGCACCTCAGCCGCGGACAAGCGCTACGGCCTGACCTCAAAGGCCACCGCGCGCCAGTGGGAACTCGACGATCCCCGCTTCGACACCCGCAACGCCGGTTACGAGAACGAGTCCAACCGCTTCGGCTGGATCGTGGAAGTGGATCCCTTCGACCCCACATCCACCCCGAAGAAGCACTCCTCGCTGGGCCGCTTCAAGCACGAGGGCGCCAACGTGATTGTCGCCAAGTCCGGCCACGTGGTGGCCTACTCAGGCGACGACGAGCGTTTCGACTATCTCTACAAGTTTGTCTCCAAGGACAAGTACCGCGAAGGGGACCGCAAGCACAACATGACGCTGCTCTCCGCCGGTAACCTCTACGTGGCCAAGTTCACCGGGAACTCGCCCGCCGCCGAGATCACCGGCACCGGCGCTGTCCCCTCTGACGGCTCCTTCGACGGCATCGGCGAGTGGCTGCCGCTGGTAGTGGACGGCAAGTCGGCCGTTGCCGGGATGTCCGTGGAGGAAGTCCTCGTCTACACCCGCCTGGCCGCCGACAAGGTTGGCCCCACCAAGATGGACCGCTGCGAGGACGTGGAGCCCAGCCTGCACACCGGCAAGGTGTACGTGGCCTGCACCAACAACTCCAACCGCGGCACCGGCGCGAACGAGGCCGCCACGGAGGTCAACCCGCGCAACCAGAACCGCGACGGGCACATCGTGGAAATCACCGAAACCGGCGATCAGACCTCCACCACATTCACGTGGAACCTGCTGATGGTCTGCGGCGATCCGGCGCAGGGCGATGTCACCTACTTCTCGGGTTTCCCCGCGGACAAGGTCTCACCCATCTCCTGCCCGGACAACCTCGCGTTCGACTCCGTGGGCAACCTCTGGATCTCCACCGACGGCGCCCCTTCCGGCATCGGCCGGGCTGACGGCCTTTTCAAGGTCACCCTGGACGGTGCTGAGCGCGGCAAGGTGGAACAGTTCCTCGCCGTTCCCCGCGACGCCGAGACCTGCGGCCCCATCGTCCACGACGAAGAGCGCTCGGTATTCGTCTCGGTTCAGCACCCGGGTGAAGACGGAACGTTCGAGGCACCCCGGTCCTACTTCCCGGACTACGTTGGTGCCGGCGCGAAGCCGGCCGCCGGCCAGGTACGCGCACCGCGCCCGGCAGTCATCCAGGTGTTCCGCGGGTAAACCCCACGCGCGCTCACTTGTGGCGCCTCTAAGGCAAACGCCCGCTCACCGGGCCTCCAGGTATCTGGGGCTGGTGAGCGGGCGTTGTGTTTTAAGCGACCACGAGTGAGCAGGCGTTGTGTTCTAAGCGACCACGAGTGAGCGGGCGTTGTGTTTTAAGCGACCACGAGTGAGCGGGCGTTGTGTTTTAGGCGACCACGAGTGAGCGGGCGTTGGAGGGTGGCAGACTGGGTTGGTGACTTCGCTGAACGATCCCGCCCACGACGCCGCCGCTCCCGCCCACGACGCCGCCCCTTCTGACGGGCACGATGCCGCCACCTTCGACGCGCGAGCCGAAGCCGGGGAGGCGCCCGCGCTGAGCGCCATTGCCGCGGCGCGCATCGCCGTCGGGGTCCTGCTCGACGGCGGTGTGCAGCACGTGGTGGTCTGCCCGGGATCGCGGTCGGCACCTATGGCCTACGCCCTGGCCGAGGCGTCGGCAGCGGGCAGGGTGGAGCTGCTGGTCCGGATCGACGAGCGGGCCGCCGGCTTCACGGCACTGGGACTCGCCCTGGCCACCGGATCACCCGCCGCCGTGCTGACCACGTCCGGGACCGCCGTCGGGAACCTGATGCCGGCGGTGATGGAAGCCAACCACGCCGCCGTCCCGCTGGTGGTCCTCTCCGCGGACCGGCCGGACGAGCTCCGCGGCACCGGCGCGAACCAGACCACCATCCAGCCTGACCTGTTCGGCGACCACGTCCGGTTCGCCGTCGACGTTCCCGCCGGTGCCAGCCCCGAACGGGCCGTCAGCACCGCGCTGTCCGCCGCGACCGGGGCGTTCGATGACATTCCGCCGGGCCCGGTCCAGCTCAACCTCGCCTTCCGGGATCCGCTGGTGCCGGCTGACGGGGAGGGGCTGCCTGCCGCCGCTGCACGCCGGCGCTTCCGGATCGGTGCCGAGCCGCTGGTCATGGACCTGCCCCCGGCCTCCGAGAACCTGCCGGAGCGCCGCACGGTAGTGCTGGCAGGGCACGACGCCGGCCCGGTCGCCGAAGCGTTTGCCCGCGCCCACAACCTGCCGCTGCTCGCCGAGCCGTCCTCCAATGCGAGGTTCGGTCCAAACGCCGTGGGCCCCTACCGGCTGCTGCTGGAACACCTTGCTCACGGCTCCGGGCAGTCCATCGAGCGCGTGGTGCTGTTCGGCCGGCCCACACTGTCCCGGCCGGTGGCAGCGCTGCTGGCCCGTCCCGACGTCCAGTCCGCGCTGTACCAGCCGGTGCCCGTGGCCTGGTACGAGCCCGGCCGGCGTACTGAACTGCCACTGGCGGACCTGGCCGACCTCGCCGACTTCGCGGGCAGGGGATCAGCGGCCTGGCTGGACATTTGGCTTCTGGCGGGCGCGGCAGCCCAGCACGCCGTGGACCAGGTGGTGGCTGCGGAGGCTGCTGCCACGGGCCCGTCGGTGGCGTCTCTGGTGTGGAGGCACACCCGCGGCCAGCTGCTCCTGGGTTCCTCCAACGGCATCCGCGACGCCGACCTCGCAGCCCTCCCCGCCCCGGACCCCGCCGCCACCGTGTACGCCAACCGGGGGCTGGCGGGCATCGACGGCACCATCTCCACCGCCACCGGGCTGGCCCTGGGGGGCCGCCAGGAGACCACCGTCCTGTTGGGTGACGTCACGTTCCTGCACGACGCCGGCGGCCTGCTCCTCGGCACCGGGGAGGAGGTGCCAGACCTCCGGATCGTGGTCCTTAACGATGCCGGCGGAGCGATTTTCGACCTGCTGGAGCACGGTGCGGTGCGCGACGGCGGCCGTTATGGAGACGTCGTCGAACGCCTCTTCGCCACGCCGCACTCAGCGGACATTGCGGCACTCGCCGCAGCCTACGGCGTGGGCCATGCACTGGTGACCACGACGGCGGGGCTCGCCGAAGCGCTCGGCCGGCCGGTGCAGGGGCGCAGCATAGTGGAGGTCCGCACCGACCGCAGCGCCCTGCGGCAGCTCCACGGGCGGATCAAGGATGCGGTGTCCGCCGCCGTGACAGGCGTGCTGGCGGGGCAGTAGGCGGGAAACCGGCGCCGTCAGCCACCCGGGGGAGTGAACTGGCTGGCGGAGAAGATGGCTCCCTGCGGATCCCGGATGAGTGCCTCGCGTGTCCATTCTGATTCGTCCCGCTGCAGCACCTCGGCGCCCAGCCGCTCGGCGTCGGAAGCGGTCTGGTCCCGGTCCGCGACGGTGAACGTGACGTGCCAGTGCGGCGGCCTGTCCGGACCGGTGGTGACGATCCAGGCAATCGCGTCTTCGAACCCGATGGGCGAGGCTATCTCCGACTGCCGCGCCCTGATGTCCGGGTCTACCGTCGCCTCCAGGTGGTCTCCGTAGCCGGGGCGCCGGACCAGCATTCCGAATCCGAGATCGTCCACTTCCCAGCCGAAGGCCTCCTGGTAGAAGCTGATGGCAGGGCCCGGGTCCGGCGTATGCAGGTCGCTGAAATTCCAGGATCCCGGCACATTCGCCACCTGTACGCCCGGCCTCCGCCTGGCCTGCCAGACGTGGAACCCGGCCCCCTGCGGATCGGCCAACTCCGCGTCCCGGCCGCCCTCGCCCGCGTCCTCCGGCGGGGAAAGCAGGGTGGCACCTCCGGCAACAAGCCGCTGGACGGCGGCATCGGCGTCGTCAACGGCAATGTAAGTGCTCCAGGAGGCCTCCGCACCGCCGCCGCTTCCCAGGCCCGCAACGTCCTGGCCGTCGAGCTTCGCGATCAGGTACCGGCCGGGGGCACCGGGAGGCATGACGTCCTCGAATGTCCAGCCGAACAGCTCCGAGTAGAAGGCCGCTGCGGCGTCAAGATCCGGCTGGGTGGTGTCAATCCAGCAGGGGACACCGGCCGGGTAGGTCCTGGGGTTCATGCTTCACTCCTGTTCGTTGGGGACAGTTGTCATGCAAGGGCTTCTTTCAAGGCCGCCTCGAAGACCGGCAGGCTGCGCTCAATCATGTCCTCGTTGGCGGTGAGGGAAATCCGGAAGAAGCCGGGAGTCTCGAACAGCGCGCCCGGAAGGACAAAAACGTCCCGCGCCGCGAGCCGTGCGGTGAACGCCTCGTCGTCCGGGATGGGTGAGGTGACGTACAGATAGAAGGTGCCTTCCGGCGGGTGCACGCGATAGCCCATGCCGCCGAGCGCGTCCACCAGGCGGTCCCGGCGCCGCTGCAGCTGCCCGACGTCGATGGAGAACTTTTCGAGTTCCGGCAGCGCATGCTGCAGCAGCGCGTTCGGGTATATCCAGCCCATTGCCACCTGCAGGCCGGAGATGGCCGGCCGCAGGTGATCCCGGTGCGGCATTCCCGGCGGCAGGGCAAGATAGCCAACCCGCTGGCCGGGGGACAGGTGGGTTTTGCCGTAGGAGTAGGCCAGTAGGGTGTAGGGGTAGAACTCCACGGGACTGTGGAAGCGGATGCCGTCGAACACGATCCGGTTGTAGGGCTCGTCTGAAATGAGGTAGATCCGCCGGCCGATCCGTGCTGACGCCGTCTCCAGCAACTGAGCGAGCCGGGTCAGCAGTTCGGGCGGATAAATGCGGCCGGTGGGGTTGTTGGGCGTGTTGACGATAACGCAGCGGGTCCGGTCGGTGATGGCTGAAGCGATGGCGTCCAGGTCCAGGTTGAATGTGGTGGTGTCCACCATGACTTTTACCGGTACCAGGCCCGCCTCAAGGATCAGCGGCTCGTACAGGAACCACGGCGGCAGGCTGTAGACCACCTCGTCCCCGGGATCGGCAACCGTCTTCAGCGCCAGCGCAATCGCGGCGAAACCGCCGGTGGTGAGGTAGATGTCTTCCGGGCGGAAGGGCACGTCCAGTAGCACCTGAAGCGATTCCGCGGCGGCCTCACAGGCAGCGCGGCCGTTGGCTTGGTACGCGAACCACTGGTCATGCTGCGGGATCAGTGCGTCCTGCAGCGCAGCGACGTAGCGGCCGGCGGGCATCTGGTGGGGATTGCCGAATGTGAAATCGCAGCCTCCAGCCACCCCGTCCCTGCGTGCGCCAAACTCCCGGATGTATTCGTCAACCCGCAGGAAGGACGGGATCGATGCCAGCCGGGCTGCCCGGGCGGAGACCGGCGAGGCTGCCTGCGAGGCTGCCTGCGCGGCGGTTGCATCGTTCATGGATCGGCGCTCCTCTGCTGGCCCGGGACCGGACCGCAGGCGGCTCGGGCAGGGCGCTGCGGTGCGAGGGCTGTGGTGGGACCCATTCTCGGCTCCGCCCGCCACCATGTAAAGGCTGGCGTGAATGCCCACGCCCGGTCCCGCCGTCGTCCGCGGCCCCCACGTCCTGCAACGCGCAAAGGTGCCCGTGACGCACGAAATCCCTGGCGCTGCGGGGATATCCGCAGCGCCAGGGATTCGAGGTGTCGAAAACCGGAGGGGAAGCCCGGCCTAGTCCTCGATGTTGATGTGGGTGGGGTCCAGCACGCGGCGCAGGAACTCCTTGGTGCGCGGCTGGGCGGGGGAGCCGATGACCTGCTCGGCCACGCCTTCCTCCACCACAACGCCGCCGTCCATGAAGACCACGCGGTCGGCCACCTCGCGGGCGAAGGCCATCTCGTGGGTGACCACCAGCATGGTCATGCCCTCTTTGGCCAGGTTCCGCATGACCGAGAGGACATCGCCAACGGTCTCCGGGTCCAGGGCTGAGGTGGGCTCGTCAAAGAGCATCAGCTCGGGGTTCATGCTCAGGGCGCGGGCGATGGCCACGCGCTGCTGCTGGCCGCCCGAGAGCTGATCCGGGAAGCGGTCGGCGAGGTGACCCAGGCCCACGCGTTCCAGGTTGTGCAGCGAAACCTTGTCCGCTTCGGCCTGGGACCGCTTGAGAACCTTGGTCTGCGCGATGGAGCAGTTGCGCAGGGCGTTCAGGTGCGGGAACAGGTTGAACTGCTGGAACACCATGCCCACCTTGCGGCGCATCTTGTCGATGTCCACATCGGGGTCGGTGGCTTCGAAACCGCCCACCTGGATGCTGCCCTGGTTGGGCTGTTCCAGCAGGTTGACGCAGCGCAGCAGGGTGGACTTGCCGGAGCCGGAGGGTCCGATCAGGCACACCACCTCGCCGGGCTTCACGTTCAGGCTGATGCCCTTGAGGACCTCATTGGAACCATAGGACTTGCGGAGGTCTGAGATGTCCACGCCGGCTGCGTGCACGGTGGTGGAATGTACGACGTCGTTCATGGCTTCCCTGCCTATCGCTTGGTCCGCGCGGAGCGGCTTTCGAACTTCCGGGCCAGGAGGCTCAGGGGGATGGTGACCACCAGGTAGAAGGCACCGGCCACCAGGAGCGGCGTGAGGCCGGCGCCGAGGCTGGAGATGCCGTCGCGGCCGAACTTGGTGAGCTCGTACTGCGAAGCGGTCAGGCCCAGGACGTAGATCAGCGATGAGTCCTTGGTGAGGAGGATGACCTCGTTGGTCAGCGGCGGAAGAACGATCTTGAAGGCCTGCGGAATAACGATGGTGACCATGGCCCGCCACTGCGGCATGCCCAGGGAACGGGCTGCCTCCAGCTGGCCCTTGGGTACTGCCTGCAGGCCGGCCCGGAGGGTTTCGGCGATGTAGGCCGAGGCGACGATGCCCAGCGAGATCATTACGATGATGGTCACGTTCCACTGGACGCCGAACGCCAGCGGGACGCCGTAGCCGAAGGCGATGAACACCAGCAGCGCCGGGATGCCGCGGAAGAACTCGATGTAGCCGGTGGCAATCCAGCGGTACAGCGGGAAGCTGGACAGTTTCATCAGGGCCAGCAGCAGGCCGCCGCTGAGCCCCACCACGAAGCCGAGGAACGTGTAGATCAGGGTGTTCTTCAGGCCCACCAGGAAGATGTCCGGGAACATCGGCCCGATCTTGCCGAAGTTGAAGACGTTGGTGGCCATGGTCTTCCAGTCCGTGGCCAGGATCAGTGCGGCGATGGCCACCACAAAGATTCCGGCCTGGACATACAGGCTTACTCTGGCTCGCTGGCGTGCGGTCATTGCCATTGGGTGCTCACATTCGTTGTGCGTGGCTGAGGCCCCGGACGGCTGCCGTGCGTGCCAGCCGGGGCCTCAATGCCTAAACTCTGCTCACCGGGGCCCGGGGTGGGCCCCAAGCGGTGGCTACTTGGCGGTCTCGCCGAACCAGGTGGTCTTGAACTTCGCCAGGCTGCCGTCATCGGTCAGGCGCTTGAGCGTGGTGTTGACCTGGTCCAGCATCGCGGTGTTGCCCTTCTTGATGGCAATGCCGAGCTTCTCGCCGGTGGCGTAGTCCTCAACGCGGGTGAACTGGGTGTTGTCCTTGATGGCGTAGCCGAGCACGGACTGGTTGCCCAGGGCGGCGTCGATGGTGCCGGCCTCGAGGGCCTGGACCAGGAGGCCGGAGTCCTCGAACTGCTGCGCCTCGATGCCCTTCTCCTGGGCGTACTTGGCGCCGGTGGTGGCCTGCTGGACGCCCACCTTCTTGCCCTTGGCGGAGTCGATGTTCTCTACGCCGGAGCCCTCCTTAGCCACGAGGGTCAGGTCGTCATCCATGTAGGGGTCGGAGAAGTCCATGACCTGCTTGCGGGTGTCCGTGATGGACACCGAGGAGATGGAGACGTCGCAGCCGGTCAGCGCGGTGCCGGTCTCGATGGCCTCGAAGGAGCTGTCCACGATGTTCAGCTCGGCCTTGAGGTCCTTGGCCACCTCGTTGGCGATGTCGATGTCAAAGCCCACCGTCTTGCCGTCCTTCTGGAATTCGAACGGCTCGTAGGGGACGTCGGAGCAGACGGTGAGCTTGCCTGCGTTGATGAGCTGGATGCCGCCCTCGGATGCAGCGGGGGTGGAGCTGCCGCCGCACGCCGTGAGGGTGAGGGCACCGACGGCGAAGAGTGCTGCTGCCTTGGCGGTCAATTTGGCCGTGGCCAGGGACTTGAGCTGCATGTTTCTTACCTTTTGTTGCAGGGGTATGCGGTACTAAATCGGTTCATAGTGTAGCGCCGAATGTGAGATGTGCATCACAGGAAACTTAGTTTCACTATTGGATAACTAAATTACCCGCACTTTCAAGCCTAGGCGAAGCCCTGCTGTCTCGGATACCGGACGTTTGGGCTAACTGCGGATGCCGAGCGATTCCAGCATCGGCCTGAACTTGGCCCACGTCTCGGCCAGTTCCGCCTCCGGCTGCGACCCGTCCACGATGCCGCAGCCCGCATACAGCCGCACGGTGTCCGGGGATTCGATCACAGCGCCGCGCAGCGCGATACCCCACTCGCCGTTGCCCGCAGCATCCAGCCAGCCCACCGGCCCGGCGTACGGTCCGCGGTCCAGGTGCTCCAATTTGCGGATCAGCGCCCCGGCCACCTGCGTGGGGGTTCCGCAGACCGCGGCTGTGGGATGCAGGGCATTGATGAGGGCCAGGCAGGTGGGAACGTGGCCTTCCACCTCGGCGAGTTCGGCCTTGACGTCGGAGGCCAGGTGCCAGACGTTGGGCAGCTCCAGGATGAACGGTTCGTCGTGGGCGTTCATGGCTTCGGAGAACGGGGCCAGCTGGGAGGTCAGCGACTGGATGGCGATCTCGTGCTCATGCCGCTGCTTCTCGGAGCCTGCCAGTACCCGGGTGGCGTAGTCCATGGGCAGGCCGTCCTCGCCATGGGCGTCCCGGCGGTCAAGGGTCCCGGCCAGCACGCGCGCCTGGGCGGTCCGCCCCTCCACCTGGATCAGCATCTCCGGAGTGGCGCCCACCAGTCCGTCCACGCCGTACGTCCAGCATTCGCGGTAGCGGGCGGCCAGTTCGCGCAGCACCTGGGAGGCGTTCACGCCGCCGGGAATCGTGGCCACCACATCGCGCGCCAGCACCAGCTTCTCCAAGGCACCTGTCCGGATTTCCTCCACGCCGGCGGCCACGGCGTCCATCCACGCTTCTTCGCTGAGCGATCCGGTATGCAGTGTTGCTCCCGCGGCCAGGGGGAGGGGGCGTACGACGGCGCCGCCCTCCTTCGCGGGAACCGCACCCTGGTGGGCGTCCTCGGCTGAGTCCGCTGCCGCCGTCGTAAGTCCTGCAGGCGCAACTGCTGCCGGCGTGCTTACGGCCGGCGTGGTTCCTGCCGGCACAGACCCGCTGACGGACTTGCTGCCCAGCCAGCGCTCCAGCGCGGCCAGGGCGCCCGCCTCGGTGAGCGGGCCGTCGTCGAACGTCAACTGCGTGAGCCACGCCGTGTTGTCCCGCACGCCCACCACGATTTCCGGGACGATCAGGCGGGATTCGTGGGCGGACGTTTTGGAGAAGGCGAAGGAGCCGAAGGCCACGGGCCCGGTGCCGGGAAGCTCCACGGAGTCGGTGACGCGGGCTTCCAGGACCAGGTGGCGCCACCAGATGTCCGCCTCGAGGAAGCGCTCCGGGCCGGTGGCGGTAAACCGGGCGATCTCGCCGAAACCGGCCAGGCCGGCCTCCCGCCGGGTCCAGCAAAGGACGTCGTCCCGCACCAGAAACGCAGGAAGCCCCCCGGGAAATTCTTTTCCATCCAGGGGGACTGTCAGGCTTTTCAGGAGTCCAGTGCCGATCGTGCTCGTCATGATGAGACAACACTAGTACTTAAAAATGCTGACCTTGCCGAGCAACTTCCGGTGCCGGAACGGGCAGTTGGGGAAACCTTGGGGCTTGGTCCGGACCCACCGGAACATTTGAGACAATGTCATGGTGAACCGAGCATCCTTGGATAAGCGTCCGGACGAAGTAGCCACGATGTTTGACGACGTCGCACCGAAATACGACGTCGTCAACGATGTCCTGTCCATGGGGCAGACCCGCCGCTGGCGGAAAATCGTGGTTGATGCGATGGAAGTCTCCAAGGGCCAGCGGGTCCTGGATCTCGCCGCCGGAACCGGCACGTCCAGCGAGCCATATGCCGATGCAGGCATAGACGTGGTGGCGTGCGACTTCTCCCTCGGGATGCTCAAGGTAGGCAAGCGCCGCCGCCCGGACATCGACTTCATCGCTGGCGACGCCACGAACCTGCCCTTCGCGGACAACACCTTTGACGCCACCACCATCTCGTTCGGCCTGCGCAACGTCAACGAGCCCAAGAAGGCCCTGGCGGAGATGCTCCGGGTCACCAAGCCGGGCGGCCGGCTGGTCATTGCCGAGTTCTCGCAGCCGGTGGTTCCGCTGTGGCGCACCATGTACACCGAATACCTGATGCGTGCCCTGCCCGCCATCGCCGTCAAGGTTGCCTCCAACCCGGACGCGTACGTCTACCTCGCCGAGTCCATCCGGGCCTGGCCGGACCAGGACCACCTGGCTGCCTGGCTGCAGGACGAAGGCTGGGAAAACGTCAACTACCGCAACCTCACCGGCGGCATCGTGGCGGTCCACCGCGCGTTCAAGCCGGCCGGTGCCCCGGACGGCGCAGCAGCCGCCATCGCCGCGCACAAGGGCCCCGTGGCCAAGCTGCGCCGCAACATCACCCGCTGACCTGTGGAGGTACTGATTGTCGGCGCGGGTCCGGCTGGATCCACCGCCGCGTATTACCTGGCCAAAGCCGGTCTCTCCGTCACGGTGCTGGAGAAGACCAGCTTTCCGCGCGAGAAGGTCTGCGGTGACGGGCTGACGCCCCGGGCAGTCCGCGAAATCCAAAAGCTCGGCCTGCCGCATCCAGAGGGCGAAGGCTGGCGCCGGAACAAGGGGCTCCGGCTGATTGCCGGCGGCCGTACCATCGAGCTTCCCTGGCCCGAGGTGTCCGACTTCCCGCAGTACGGGCTCATCCGCACGCGCCTGGGCTTCGACGAGGAACTGGCCCGGCATGCCGAGTCCGCCGGCGCCACCATCCTTGAGCGGCACAGCGTCACCGAGGCCCTGCGCTCCGAGGACGGCCGCGTGACAGGTGTCCGCGCAGCGCTCCTGGACGAGTCCGGACGAAAGACGGGGGAGACGCGCGAGTTCAGTGCCGACGTCGTGCTTGCTGCGGACGGAAACTCCACCCGCACGGCCGTCTCGCTCGGCATCCAGAAGCGTGACGACCGTCCGCTGGGCGTGGCCGTCAGGACCTACTTCACTTCGCCCCGCACGGACGATGACTGGATGGAAGGCTGGCTGGAACTGCCCGGCCGCGACGGCAAGCTGCTGCCCGGCTACGGCTGGGTGTTCGGCGTGGGCGACGGCACCTCCAACGTGGGCCTGGGGATCCTGAACTCCTCCAAGGACTTCGGCAAGCTCGACTACAAACAGGTCCTGCGCGAATGGACCGCCGGCATGCCGTCCGAGTGGGGCTTCACGCCGGAAAACCAAGTGGGTGAAATCCGCGGTGCTGCCCTGCCCATGGGCTTCAACCGCACTCCGCACTACTCGCCGGGGCTGCTGCTGCTCGGCGATGCCGGCGGCATGGTGTCCCCGTTCAACGGCGAAGGCATTTCCTACGCCATGGAGTCCGCACGGTTTGCCGCCGAGTTCATCATCGACGCCTCCTCGCGGTCCGCGGCAGCAGGCGGAACGTACGACGCCGATGCGCACCTTTCCCGGTACGCGGACTACGTGCGGGACCAGTGGGGCTCGCACTTCACCCTGGGCCGGGCGTTTGCCACGCTGATCGGCAAGCCTGCCGTCATGAAGCTCGCGCTGCGGACCGGCATGCCCATCCCGGTGCTGATGCGGTTCGTGGTGCGCCTGCTGGCCAACCTGACCGATCCGTCCGCCAAGGGCATCGAGGACCGGATGATCCGGGTCCTTGAATCCCTGGTGCCGGCCACATCCAATGCCTCCCCGGCGACGAATCAGCGGTATCCGCAACAAAAAGTTAGGGTTAACCCGTGACCAACTCCGCAGACCACAGCTGGACGCATGCCGGGCACGGCCTGCCGGACTCCGAACCCAGTCTTAACACCACCGCCATTGCCACCGGCCTCCAGCTGCCGGCGGGCTTCGCCGCCATCGCCGGGGACCCCGAGCTGGGCCCGGCCATCACCAACAACCTGGCGCGCGTGGAGAAGAAACTGCGTGAGGCCATCGCCAACTCGGATCCGCTGGCTGACGCGACGTCGCGCCACCTGGTGGAAGCCGGCGGCAAGCGCATCCGGCCGCTGCTGACCCTGCTCTGCGCCCACCTCGGGGACGCATCGCTGCCCGCCGTGGTGCAGGCCGCCGTCGTGGTTGAACTGACGCACCTCGCCACGCTGTACCACGACGACGTCATGGACTCCGCGCCCTTCCGCCGTGGCGCACCCACGGCCCACGAGGTGTGGGGCAACTCGGTGGCCGTCCTTACCGGCGACCTGATCTTCGCCCGCGCCTCCATCCTGGTATCGGAGCTGGGTGGCCGTGCCCTGGGCATCCAGGCCCGGACGTTTGAACGGCTGTGCCTGGGCCAGCTGCACGAGACAGTGGGACCGCGGCCGGACGAAGACCCTATTGAGCACTACCTGTCCGTCATCGCGGACAAGACCGGTTCCCTGGTGGCGGCCTCCGGCCAGTTCGGTGCCATTTTCTCCGGCGCCGACGAGGCCTACGAGGACGTCCTGGTGGAATACGGCGAGAAGGTGGGAGTAGCTTTCCAGTTGGCCGACGACGTCATCGATGTCACCGGCGTCAAGGTAAAGTCCGGCAAGTCGCCTGGCACCGACCTCCGTGAAGGCGTCCCGACGCTCCCGGTCCTGTTCCTGCGGCGCGATGCTGCCGCAGGTGACCAGTCCGCCGTCGACCTCCTCACCCTGATTGACGGCGACCTGTCCTCTGATGAGGCACTGGCCGCAGCTGTTGCGGGGCTGCGCGAGCACCCCGTGACTGCTGAATCGTGGGTTGTTGCCCGCCGGTGGGCCGATGAGGCCATCGCTGCGCTGGCGCCCCTGCCCGAGGGAGTCGTCAAGGATTCGCTGTCCAACTTCGCTGTTGCCGTGGTGGACCGCGCCAGCTGACCTGTTGTGCGTCGAAGCCCGGTGCCTTCCCACGGTGCCGGGCTTCTGCTTTTGTGGGCTTGTGCATGGGCCTTCTGCGCTGGCGGTGCTCGCCGGCCTGGCTGCAGGTTGCTGTTGGCAGTTTGCTGTTAACGGGATAGCCCCGGTGCCCAGCAACCGAAGTTGCTGTGAACCGGGGCTATCTCTCCGTTCGCATCAGATCCGCCGGAGGCGTTTAGCGGATCCGTGAACAGCTTATGACACATCTGTCACAGATTGCAAGTCTTAATTTACTGAGAGTGTCATAAGGTTTCCGCGCTGAGAATCCCCGCGTTTGAGGGGCCGGCGACGTCGAATCCCGGCGTGTCGTCATGGCTCGCCGACGCTGCGCCCCAAATCCGGGGAGACTCAGCGCCGTGGGTTTTGCACATAGGGCTGTCCGCACGTCCCGCCGCCGGACCGTAACAGCTGTGCTTGCTGGATGAACGTCTCCAGCTTCCTCAGCAGCCGGGCCGGCTCCGTTGCCCGCACCTCTACTGTTCTCAGGGCCGGTTTCTCGGACCGGGATATCCGCAACGCCGTGGCTGCCGGAGCCGTCCGCCGGCTGCGGCATGGCGTGATTGCCCTTCCCGGCGCAGCACCTGACCTGGTTGCCGCAGTCCTCGGCAACGGACTGCTCACCTGCGCCTCCGGAGCCAGCCATCGCGGGCTGTGGTTGCTGCACCAGCCGGAGGCCGTCCATCTGCTGTGCCGGCATGCCGGTCCACCGAATGCCGTAGTCCACCGCGGGTCTCTGGTCCGGCACGGAACGGTGGAGCCAGTGGCAAGCGTCACGGACATCCTCATTCACGGATTGCGGTGCCTGCCACAGCTTGAGGCAGCAGTCATGCTGGAGAGTGCCGTCCGGCAAGGCGTCACCACTTTGCCGTACCTGCGGTGCCGGCTGCCGGGTAACCGCAACGGATCAGCCCGGAAAGTGCTGGACCTTGTCGATGGAACCGCGGACTCGCCCATCGAAGTCGTGGCCCGGCTCCTGTTTCGTGCGGAGGGTATCCACACCGAGACGCAGGTGGACCTGGCGGGCATCGGCATCGTCGACTTCCTGTTGGAAGGCTTCCTGATTATCGAGATCGATGGCGCAAGCCACCTTGAGCCGCGGCAGGTCAAGAAAGACCGGTCCAGGAACAACGCCAGCACTCTGAATGGCTACGTGGTGTTGCGGTATGGATATGCGGACGTGGTTCACAGCCCACGGAAAGTGGTCGCGGAAGTTTGGCAGGTGCTCAAGGGCAGGGTCATCCGCTGATACTCCCCAGGTTTGATTTGCGTCAGCGCGGGCGCGCCGTCATAACCGGGGAACACGCCGTCGGACGCTCCCAAAGGTGAGGAATCCCAGCGGAATCGCCCTGGGGAATCCCAGCGGAACCGCCGCGGGCAAACCCCAGGCAACCCCAGCCAGCCCGAAGGGTTTTAGTCTTCTTCGTCCCCGAAGGCCCACTCGAACATGTCGAACACGAACTCGGAGAAGGTTCCCTCTTCGGACTTCCACTGGCCGCGGGCATTGTTGCGGCGGTAGACGATGGGGTCGGGGACGCTGAGGTCGCCGGTGCGGAAACCCCAGGTGTACTCCTCTTCCTCGTCCTCAAGGAACATCAGGAAGCCTTCGTCGTCTACTTCGAGCTCGTCCGGGTCCCAGAAGTAGTGGTAGGCCTCCATCAGGTCCTCGCAGCCACCCACGGCGAGGTAGAACTCGCGGAGGACCAGGGGGATCTGGAACTGGTGGTCGGCGAGGGCCTTGTCCAGCTCCTCCGCATCCAGGCCGTCCTCTTCCTGCCATTCGTCCTCGAGATACTTTGGAACAAGCGCGCGGAACTTCTCGAGGAACATGTCAGTCATGCTCATATCCTAGCCAATTCCGGGCCCGCCAAAATGCCACCGCAGGCGCCCCCGGGGCTTCAGAAGTTGCTGTCTTTGCCCCGCCGGTGCCACCCGTTGACCGCAAGGGGTGCCTGCCAGGAACGGCGCCACGCCAACACCCGGAAGGTGAACACCACGGCGGCCACCCCGGCTGCCGTCAGGACGTTGAAGACGCCCAGGAGCCACAGCACGGTGGTCATCGCTGCCCCCACGAAGGCCGGCAGCGCGTAGATGGATTTCGGGTTGAACAGCTCGGGCACCTCGTTCGCGGTGACGTCGCGGAGCAGGCCGCCGCCCACTGCGGTGGTGACCCCCAGCAGTACTGATGCCACGGGGTTCATGCCTGCCGCCAGTGCCTTGAGCGTTCCGGTCATGCAGAACAGGGCCAGCCCGCCGGCGTCGAACAGGGTGAGCATGGAGGTGAAGCGCTGGACGCTGGGAAACAGGAAATACACCAGGGCCGTGGCCAGCAGGGGCGGCACCAGGTATGCCGGCGTGGTGAATGCCGCCGGCGGTCCGCTGTTGAGGATGATGTCCCGGATCACGCCCCCGCCGAGCCCCACCAGCGATGCCAAAAGCAGGGAACCCACGATGTCGATATGCTTCCGCGCGGCCAGCAGCGAGCCCGACACGGCGAAGAAGAAGACACCGAGCAGATCCAGCCATACCGGGGCGTTGTCAAAGGCGAAAGTCATCAAAGGTCCAGGTAATTCAAGAAGGGCGGACGGGGCGGCTCCAACGTTACGCTAGCCCCTATGAACAGCCCCATCATGATCGCCTGTGCCCACGGGACGTCCAGCAGTCACGGCGCTGCCGAGGTCAACGCCCTGCGCGCCGCCATCGCCGAGCTCCGGCCGGGACTCGATGTCCGCGAAGCCTACGTCGATGTGCAGCAGCCGGACCTGGTGGACGTGGTGGCAGGCCTCCCTGAAGGGGAACCGGCAGTGGTGGTGCCGTTGCTGCTCAGCGTGGGATACCACGTGAAGGTGGATATTGCGCGGGCCGTGAAGAGCCGCCCGGGAAGTACGGCAGCTGCGCCTCTGGGCCCGGACCCCAGGCTGGCCCAACTGCTGGACCAAAGGCTTCGCGAGGCAGGCACCACGGATAACGACGTCATTGTCCTGGTGGCCGCCGGGTCCTCCAACCCCAATGCCGCCGTCAGCGTAGAGGAACTCCTCGGCCAGCTGCGCGAGCTGCGGTCCAACCGGATGGTGGCCGCCTATGGTGCCTCTGCTAAACCCTCCGTGCCCGACGCCGTCGCGATGCTTCGCGAGGAGCTCGCCGGAGGTGCCGGCGCAGGGGAGTCCGCGGGAGCGGTCGACGTCGGAGGGCGGGTGGTGATTGCCTCCTACCTCCTGGCGCCGGGCTTCTTCCACGACCAGCTGGCCAAAGCCGGGGCCGACGTCGTGACCGAACCGTTGCTGCCGTCCCCGGTCCTCGCCGAAATCGCGCTGGACAGGTATGACGCCGCCGTCGCAAAAGCCAGCGAAGCCGCCGTCCACGCGACAGCCGAAGCATCCGTCCGGGCACCTCAAGAGGCCCCTGCGGAACCGGCCGCAAATGCACAGCAGGGTGGCTTCTTCAAGGCTGTCCGGCGTTTCGTGACGAAATATTTCCCTAGGTGACCTCGCATTTCCGGTCCTTTGTGACGCTATTCGAGCGGGACCTACAGTCGTTGCATGACTGATACAGCTCTAGCCGGAGCGTCCGCGGATTCCGCTGCCTCCAAGCACCCCGCCCGCCCGTCCCGCCCTGCTGCAAAGCCGCACGGGCAGTGGAAGGTTGACGGCAAGACCCCGTTGAACGCCAACGAAACCTGGAAACAGGAAGACGACGGCCTGAACGTGCGCGAGCGTATCGAGACCATTTACGCCAAAGAGGGCTTCGACGCGATCCCCGGCCAGGACCTGCACGGCCGGTTCCGCTGGTGGGGCCTGTACACCCAGCGCAAGCCCGGGATCGACGGCGGCAAGACCGCAACCCTTGAGCCGCACGAGCTCGAAGACAAGTACTTCATGCTGCGCGTGAGGATCGACGGCGGTGCGCTCACCACCGAGCAGCTGCGCGTCATCGGCCAGATCTCCGTGGACTTCGCCCGCGACTCTGCCGACCTCACCGACCGCCAGAACATCCAGCTGCACTGGATCCGGGTGGAGGACATCCCCGAGATCTGGAACCGCCTTGAAGGTGTTGGCCTGTCCACCACCGAGGCCTGCGGCGACGTGCCCCGCGTCATCCTGGGCTCGCCCGTTGCCGGCATCGCCAAGGACGAGATCATCGACCCCACCCCGCTGATCGCCGAGCTGGGGGAGCGGTTCATCGGCAACCCGCTGCTGTCCAACCTGCCGCGCAAGTACAAGACCGCCATCACCGGCCACCCCAGCCAGGACGTGGTCCACGAGATCAACGACTTTGCACTGGTGGGCGTGGAACACCCTGAACTGGGCATCGGTTACGACCTGTGGGCCGGCGGCGCACTGTCCACCAACCCGATGCTCGGCAAGCGCCTGGGTGCGTTCGTCAGGCCCGAAGAGGCTGCCGACGTGTGGCTCGGCGTCACCAGCATCTTCCGTGACTACGGCTACCGGCGCATGCGCACCAAGGCCCGCCTGAAGTTCCTGATGGCGGACTGGGGTCCGGAGAAGTTCCGCCAGATCCTCGAGGACGAATACCTGGGCTACAAACTGGCCGACGGTCCTGCCGCGCCGAAGCCCACCACCCCCGGCGACCACATCGGCGTGCACGAGCAGAAGGACGGCAAGTTCTTCATCGGCGCCACCCCGCTGGCCGGCCGGCTGTCCGGTTCGGCCCTGGTCAAGCTCGCCGACACCCTGGAGGCCCGCGGCTCCTACCGCCTGCGCACCACCCCGCACCAGAAGCTCGTGGTCCTGGACATCGAGAAGGACCAGGTGGAGCCGCTGGTGGCTGAGCTGGACGAGCTGGGCCTGTCCGCCCGCCCGTCCGTGTTCCGCCGCGGCACCATCGCCTGCACCGGCATCGAATACTGCAAGCTGGCCATCGTGGAGACCAAGCACACGGCCGCCACCGCCGTGGCCGAGCTGGAACGCCGCCTGGGGGACCTGGCCACGTCCGGCGAACTGCCGCAGGCACTGTCGCTGCACATCAACGGCTGCCCCAACTCCTGCGCCCGCATCCAGACCGCGGACATCGGCCTGAAGGGCATGATGCTTCCCACGCCCGACGGCGATCCCTCCCCGGGATTCCAGGTCCACCTGGGCGGCGGGCTGGCATCCAACGAACGCGGCGAGGCCGGCCTGGGACGTACGGTCCGCGGCCTCAAGGTGTACGTTGACGACCTGCCCGACTACGTGGAACGCGTGGTCCGCACGTTCGTGGCCCAGCGTGCCGAAGGCCAGACCTTCGCCGAGTGGGCCCACGCAGCAGACGAGGAGGCACTGCAGTAATGTCCAAGCACGCACTCGGAGTTGACCCCGTGGCTGCGCCGGCCGAGGCTTCGGCCCAGGTCGAGGCCACGGTGGCAGCCACAGTTTCAACAAGCCCAACCACCAAACGCTCCAAGGAAGAACTGAAGGCCCTCGCCGAAGCCGGCGCCGCCGAGCTCGGCTGGGACGCCCCCGCCCGCGACGTCATCGCCTGGGTGGAGCGGAACTTCGACCTGCCCGCCGTCTCCGTGGCCTGCTCCATGGCCGACGCCGTCCTGCCGGCGCTGGTCGCGGACCAGATGCCCGGCGTCGACGTCCTGTTCCTGGAGACCGGGTACCACTTCCCGGAAACCTACGCCACGCGTGACGAGGTGGCGGCAAACCTCCGCGTCAACGTGGTGGACGTCCTTCCGGAGAACACCGTGGAGCAGCAGGACCGGCTGCTGGGCAAGGACCTCTTCGCCCGTGACGCCGCCCAGTGCTGTGCCCTCCGCAAAGTGGCGCCGTTGCAGCGCACCCTGGCCGGCTATGAACTCTGGTTCACCGGTGTGCGCCGCGATGAAGCCCCCACCCGGACCAACACACCGCTGGTCAGCTGGGATGAGAAGAACGGCCTGGTCAAGGTCAACCCGATGGCTGCCTGGACCTTCGACCAGCTGGTCGAGTACTCCGAAGACAACCTCCTGCCCGTCAACCCGCTCCTCGCCCAGGGTTACCCCTCCATCGGCTGCCAGCCCTGCACCCGCAAGGTGGCACCCGGTGAGGATCCCCGCGCCGGCCGCTGGGCGAACTCCGACAAGACAGAATGCGGACTACACGTATGAGCACTTCACTAACCGAGGAGACCACCCAGGTGACTGACTCCGCCGTCTCAACGCGACTCTCCAGCCTGGACACCCTCGAGTCCGAGGCCATCCACATCATCCGCGAGGTTGTTGCCGAGTTCGAAAAGCCCGCCCTGCTGTTCTCCGGCGGCAAGGACTCAGTGGTGATGCTGCACCTGGCCACCAAGGCTTTCTGGCCCGGCAAGGTCCCGTTCCCCGTGCTGCACGTGGACACCGGCCACAACTTTCCCGAGGTCATCGATTTCCGCGACCGGACCGTGGAGCGCCTGGGCCTGAAGCTCGTCGTCGGCTCCGTCCAGGAGTTCATCGACCGCGGCGAGCTTGCCGAGCGCGCCGACGGCACCCGCAACCCGCTGCAGACCGTCCCGCTGCTGGACGCCATCCAGCAGAACAAGTTCGACGCCGTCTTTGGCGGCGGCCGCCGTGACGAGGACAAGGCCCGCGCCAAGGAGCGGATCCTGAGCCTCCGCGACGAGTTCGGCCAGTGGGACCCGCGCAACCAGCGCCCCGAGCTGTGGAACCTCTACAACGGCCGGCACACGGTGGGCCAGCACGTCCGTGCGTTCCCCATCAGCAACTGGACCGAGCTGGACATCTGGCGCTACATCGAGCGCGAGGACATCGAGCTCCCCGGCCTGTACTACGCCCACGAACGCGAGGTCTTCGCCCGCGACGGCATGTGGCGCGCAGTGGGCGAAGTCTCCCAGCCGCGCGAGGGCGAGGACGTCATCACCAAGACCGTTCGCTACCGCACCGTGGGCGACATGTCCTGCACCGGGGCCGTCGAGTCCAACGCTTTCACCGTGGCGGACGTCGTGGTTGAAGTTGCCGCATCCACCCTGACCGAACGTGGCGCCACCCGAGCAGATGACCGCATCTCCGAGGCCGCCATGGAAGACCGCAAGAAGGACGGGTACTTCTAATGACCACCGAAACTGTATTGCCCGGCACTGCCGGTGGCCTGGAATCAGCCCTGCCCACCACCTTGTTCCGCTTCGCCACCGCAGGATCGGTCGACGACGGCAAGTCCACTTTGGTGGGCCGCCTCCTTCACGATTCCAAGGCCATCCTCGCTGACACGCTCGACGCCGTCGCCCGTACGTCCGCTGACCGCGGCTTCGGCGGCGAAAAGGGCGGGATCGACCTCGCCCTGCTGACCGATGGCCTGCGGGCCGAGCGCGAACAGGGCATCACCATCGATGTGGCCTACCGCTACTTCGCCACCGACCGCCGCAGCTTCATCCTGGCGGACTGCCCCGGGCACGTTCAGTACACCAAGAACACGGTGACTGGCGCGTCCACCGCGGATGCCGTCGTCGTCCTCATCGACGCCCGCAAGGGCGTGCTGGAGCAGACCCGCCGGCACCTGTCCGTGCTGCAGCTGCTGCGCGTTGCCCACGTGATCGTGGCCGTCAACAAAATCGACCTGGTGGACTTCAGCGAGTCCGTGTTCCGCGACATCGAAGCCGACGTGCAGCAGGTGGGCCGCGAACTGGGCCTGGGTGTGGAATCGAATACTGGTGGGATCTCGGATCTTTTCGTGGTTCCGGTGTCCGCCCTCGACGGCGACAACGTGGTGGAGCGCTCGGAGCGCACCCCCTGGTACACCGGCCCAGCGCTGCTCGAAGTCCTGGAAACCCTGCCCGCCGCCGATGAGCTGGAAAGCCACCTGGAGAGCTTCCGCTTCCCGGTGCAGCTGGTGGTCCGGCCGCAGGGAGCGCTGGCTCCCGACGCCGTAGCAGCCGGACTGGACGTTGAGGCTTACCGTGACTACCGCGCGTACGCCGGCCAGATCACCGAAGGCTCCGTGAAGGTGGGGGACCAGGTATCCGTGCTGACGCCGGGCCAGGCCCCGCGAACCACCACCGTGGTGGGCATCGACTTCGCCGGAAAGTCCCTCGAGGAAGCCGCCGCCCCGCAGTCCGTGGCCGTCCGCCTGGCTGACGAGTTCGACGTCGCCCGTGGCGACACCATCGCCGCCGCCGGCACCGTCCGGGAAGCCACTGCAGACCTCTACGCAGCTCTCTGCTGGCTTTCCCCGAAGCCCCTCCGTGAGGGCCAGAAGGTGCTGGTCAAGCACGGTACCCGCACCGTCCAGGCGCTGGTCCGCAGCGTTTCCGGGAAACTGGACCTGGCCTCCTTCAAACTTGAGGGCGCATCCAGCCTGGAGCTCAACGACATCGGCCACGCGCAGCTCCGGCTCGCCGCGCCGCTGCCGCTGGAGAACTACCTGCACCACCGCCGCACCGGTGCGTTCCTGGTGATCGACCCGCTGGACGGCAACACGCTGGCAGCCGGCCTGGTCAAGGACCACCCGGGTGACCATGAGGATGAGCGCTACAGCATCTAGCTGTCACCGAGATCGCTGGAACGCTGCGAAATCGCCTTTACGGCGTCCCCGCAACGTTCCAGCGATTTCGCGTTTCCAGACCGTTTCGGCGGCACCGTTCCGGTGCGGCACATGCTGCGCGGGTTGGTCAACGTTAAGGGCAGCCGGCGCGTCAAAACCCGGCGACTGTGCGACTGAATATGACGCCGCATGAACCCGCGTGACCCTCCGTTGAGGCTCCATTGAACGGCTTTGGGCCACTCCCTATGGTGAAACAATGACTAGTTCCAAGCCCGGGATGACCCGCATCGTGGCAGGCGAAAGCGCGGTTCCCAAGCGCAAGCGTGCCATCGAGGCCGCCCTGGCCATCGGGCTGGTCCTGCTGATCGCTGTTGGCGCCGTGGTGGCCTCCTCCGTTGCCCGTAACACCGAGGCCCAGGCAGCCGAACCGACGCCGGCGGCGGCGCTGAAGCTCGGCTACTTCGGGAATGTGACGCACGCCCCCGCGCTGGTGGGCATCAAGAAGGGTTTCCTGGCCGAAGCCCTCGGCAGCACCCAGCTGAGCACGGAATCGTTCAACGCCGGCCCCGCCGCCATCGAGGCGCTCAATGCCGGCGCCATCGACGCCGCCTACATCGGCCCCAACCCGGCCATCAACTCCTTCGTCAAAAGCTCCGGCCAGTCCGTGAAGGTCATCGCCGGCGCAGCCGCAGGCGGGGCCCAACTGGTGGTTAAGCCGGGGATCAGCTCCGCCGCGGACCTCAAGGGCAAGACCCTGGCCTCCCCGCAGCTTGGCGGCACCCAGGACGTGGCCCTCCGCGCCTGGCTCTCCGGGCAGGGATACAAGACCAACGTGGACGGCAGCGGCGACGTCGCCATCAACCCCACGGACAACGCCCAGACGCTCAAGCTGTTCCAGGACGGAAAGCTCGACGGCGCGTGGTTGCCTGAGCCGTGGGCCTCACGCCTGGTGCTCCAGGCCGGTGCCAAGGTCCTGGTGGATGAGAAGGACCTGTGGGACGGGACCGGCACGGGCAAGCCCGGCGAGTTCCCCACCACCATCCTGATCGTCAACCAGAAGTACGCCGCCGACCACCCGGACACCGTCAAGGCATTGCTGGCCGGCCACGCAAAGTCCGTCGCCTGGCTCAACGAAGCTCCGGAGGCCGAGAAGGCCAGCGTCATCAACGAGGGCCTGCAGGAGTCTGCCGGCGCCACACTCGCCGACGACGTCCTGGCCCGCTCGCTGGCCAACATCACCTACACCCTTGACCCGCTGGCGGGCAGCTACCCCCGGCTGCTGCAGGATGGCGTCGAAGCCGGGACCACCAAGCAGGCCGACCTCAACGGGCTGTTCGACCTCCGCGCCCTCAACGAGGTTGCCGCCGCTACCGGCACCAGCAAGATTTCAGCAGCCGGCCTCGGCCAGGACTGAACCACCCCACTACCTAAGGACGGCACCATGCCAGTCGTACTGGAAAACCTGGGCAAGCGCTTCGGCGACGGCGCCCCGGTGCTGGACGACGTCAACGCCACCATCGGGAAAGGCGAATTCGTCGCCCTCCTCGGTGCGTCCGGCTGCGGCAAATCCACCCTGCTGAACATCATCGCCGGACTGGAAGCGCCGTCGTCGGGCGCCCTCGAAGTTCCCAGCGACGGCGCAGCGTTCATGTTCCAGGACGCCGCCCTGTTCCCCTGGCTGACAGCACGGGAAAACATCGAGCTGGCCCTCAAGCTGCGCGGCGTAGGCAAAGCCGACCGGCGGACCAAGGCGCAGGAACTCCTGGAACTGGTCCACCTGGGCACGGCGGGGGACAAGCGTCCGCACGAGCTGTCCGGAGGCATGCGCCAGCGCGTCTCGCTGGCCCGTTCACTCGCCCAGGACCGGCAGCTGCTGCTCATGGACGAGCCGTTCGCCGCCCTGGACGCCATCACCCGCGACCTGCTGCACGACGAGCTCGAGCGCATCTGGAAGGAAACCGGACGCACCATCGTCTTCGTCACCCACAACGTCCGCGAAGCCGTCCGGCTGGGGCAGCGCGTGCTGCTGCTTTCGTCCCGCCCCGGCCGCGTGGTCCAGGAATGGGACGTCACCGAGGAACACCGAACCGACGCCGGGCTCGCCGGCCAGCTCACCGGGGTCATCACCGCCCGGCTGCGTGAGGAGATTCGCCGCCATGCCAAGTAACACCACACCCCTTGCAGAAACGGAGCCGGTCGCTGCACCGGGCGGGACTGAGCATGTGCATGCCGCTTTGACGCGGACGTCCACCGGCAAGGAGGACCTTCGGGAGCTCGAATCGGGGCTCGATTCACTGCAGTCCGACGCCGAGCGCAAGCACCGCGTCGACTGGAGCCGCATCCTCCTGCCCGTGGCCGCCCTGGTGGTCCTGGTGCTCGTCTGGCAGTTCTACGTCTCCCTGGGCGTGAAGCGCCGCGACCTGGTGCCCGGCCCGCTGGACGTGGCGGGCCAGATGGGTGTCCTGTGGACCGAAGGCAAGCTGCAGGAAGCCATGTGGACCTCGCTGCAGCGCGGGCTGGTGGGCTTCCTGATTTCGGTGGCCATCGCTACTCCGGTGGGGCTGCTGCTGGCCCAGGTTGCACCGCTGCGCCGGGCTTTTGGACCCCTGATTTCCGGGTTGCAGGTACTGCCCTCCGTGGCCTGGGTTCCCGCTGCCATCATCTGGTTCGGCCTCACCGACGCCACCGTCTACTTCGTGGTGTTCATGGGCGCCATCCCCTCCATCATCAACGGGCTGATCTCCGGCGTGGACCAGATCCCGCCGCAGTTCCGCCGGGTGGGAACCGTCCTCGGCGCCAACCGGCTGCAGATGGCCCTGCAGGTGGTCCTGCCGGCCGCGCTGCCCGGGTACCTGGGTGGCCTCAAGCAGGGCTGGGCCTTCTCCTGGCGCTCCCTCATGGCCGCGGAAATCATCGCCGTGGGCGGCACCATCGGCTTCGGCCTCGGCTCGCTGCTCGACCAGGGCCGCGCGCTGTCCGACATGACAGTGGTGATGTCAGCGATCCTGCTGATCCTCGGCGTCGGCATCCTCATCGAACTGCTGGTGTTCGCGCCCATCGAGAAGCGCCTCCTGCGCCGCCGCGGCCTGCTGGCCGGCAGCACCCGCTGACCCAACACCTTCCCAACGCACCGCATGAGCCCGACGGCGACCTCCCGCCGTCGGGCTCTTTGCTGCTTCGCGCCATGGCAGACTGGCGCCATGACCGTCAGCTTCGTGTGCCGCACCGAGTCCCCGCTTCCAGTGGAGCAGCTGTTCGACCGGGCCCGCAGCATCGACCTGCACGTGGATTCCCAGCGGACCTCGGGGGAGCGGGCCGTAGCGGGAATCACCGAAGGACTGATCGGCAGCGGCCAGGAGGTCACCTGGCGGGCACGGCACTTCGGCGTCCCCCTCACCATGACCAGCCGGGTCACGCACCTGGACTTCCCCCGCAGCTTCACGGACGAGCAGGTGAAGGGCCCCTTCAAGGCCTTCCGGCACGTCCACGACTTCGAAGCCACGGCCACCGGCAGCATCATGACGGACCGGGTGGAGTTCAGTGCCCCGTTGGGCGCCGCGGGCCGCGCCGTGGAACGCCTCGTCCTCGGGCGCTACCTGGAACGGCTCATCCGGGACCGCGGCCGGTTCCTCGCGGCCGCGGGACAGGACGGCAGCAGGCACGACGGCGGCAGCCCGGCTATGTGACGCAGCGTTACCTTACGTGAACTGGTGTTGCTGATCCTTTGTGGGCCATTGTGACGCAGCCCTACCGTTGATCCATGGCAATTCAGGATATTTACCCCACGGCGCTGCGGCTGCTCGGCCGCCCCGTGCTGGTGGTGGGCGGCGGACCCGTGGCCACCCGCCGCGCCAAGGGGTTGCTCGACGCCGGTGCCCTGGTCACCGTCGTGGCACCCGTTGCCTCTCCCGCGCTGCAGGACATGGCCGGCGCCGGCCTGCTCACCTGGGCAGCGCGCCCCTACGAATCCACGGACGTCGACGGCGCGTGGTTCGTCCAGACAGCCACCGGGAATCCCGCCGTGGACGCCCAGGTATCCGCCGACGCCGAGGCGCAACGCGTCTGGTGCGTTAACGCCTCGGACCACGAAGCATCCGCCGCCTGGACGCCCGCCGTCGCCGTGGTGGATGACGTCAAGATCGCCGTAAACGCCGGCGGAGACCCGCGCCGCGCCATGGCCGTCCGGGACGCCGTGGCCACCGCCCTCGAAACCGGGGACCTTCCGCTCCGCCGCCGCCGAGCCCACCGCGGCTCCGTTGCCCTGGTGGGCGGCGGCCCCGGCGATACCGGCCTCATCACCGTCCGCGGCCGCCGGCTCCTGGGCCAGGCCGACGTCGTGGTTGCCGACCGCCTGGGCCCCCGGGAACTCCTCAACGAACTCGCCCCGGACGTCCGCGTCATCGAAGTGGGCAAAACCCCAGGCCACCACCCCGTTCCGCAGGCGGACATCAACCGCATCCTCGTCGAGGAAGCCCTGAAGGGCCACCGGGTGGTCCGTCTCAAGGGCGGCGACCCCTACGTCCTGGGCCGCGGCGGCGAGGAAGCCGAACACTGCCGCCGGCACGGCGTCGAGGTTGAAGTGGTTTCCGGCGTCACGTCCGCCATCTCGGTACCCGCGGCGGCAGGCATCCCTGTCACCCACCGCGGCCTCGCCAAGGGCTTCAGCGTGGTCACCGGCCACGAAGAACTGTCCGAAGTTCCCGCCCGCGCAGACCACACGATCGTCCTGCTCATGGGAGTGGGCCAGCTCCGTGAGTCGGCATCTGCGCTGGGCGAAGCCGGGCTGCCCGCCGGGACCCCAGTTGGTATCGTGGAAAACGGCTATTTGCCGGACCAGCGTGTCACCATCGGAACGCTCGGTTCCATTGCGGACCAGGCCGAAGCCGCCGGCGTCGCGAATCCCGCAGTGATTGTCATCGGTGACGTGGTGCGCGTGAGCCCGTTCGCGCCGTCGCACTTCAAAACCGCTGACTACAGCACCACCAGCCCCAACCAGCCCCGCAAGACCCCAAGCCCCACCCGCGTCCTCACTACCTAGCCCCCTCACCCAACTAGGTAGCAGTAACTGCCGTTATGAGCGGTCAAAACGGCAGTTAGTGCTACCTAGTTGGGCAGGAACGAAGAAAAGGAACACAGCCGTGTCATCTAGCACCACCGTAGGCTCTGCCGAGCGTCCGCTGCGCGTCGCCGTCGTGGGTTCCGGCCCGGCCGGCGTCTACGCCGCGGACATCCTCACCAAGAGCGAGGCCGTCAAGAGCGGCGAGCTGACCGTGAGCATCGACCTCTTTGACCGCTACCCGGCACCCTACGGCCTGATCCGCTACGGCGTGGCCCCGGACCACCCCCGCATCAAGGGCATCGTCAACGCCCTGCACAAGGTGCTGGACCGCGGCGACATCCGCTTCTTCGGCAACGTGGACTACGGCACGGACCTCACCATCGAGGACCTCCGCACGCACTACGACGCCGTCATCTTCGCCACCGGCGCCATCAAGGACGCGGACCTGAACATCCCGGGCATCGAGCTGGACGGTTCCTACGGCGGCGCGGACTTCGTGTCCTGGTACGACGGCCACCCGGACGTCTCCCGTGAATGGCCGCTGGAGGCCAAGGAAATCGCCGTGCTCGGCAACGGCAACGTGGCCCTGGACGTGGCCCGGGTCCTGTCCAAGCACGCCGATGACCTCCTGGTCTCCGAGATCCCGGACAACGTCTACGCGGGCCTGAAGAACTCTCCCGTCACCGACGTGCACGTCTTCGGCCGCCGCGGCCCGGCCCAGGTGAAGTTCACCCCGCTGGAACTGCGCGAGCTGTCCCACTCCAAGGACGTGGACATCATCCTGTACCCGGAGGACTTCGAGTTCGACGAGGAATCGGACCGCCAGATCCAGACGAACAACCAGACCAAGACCATGGTGGGCACGCTCACCAACTGGATCGCCGAGCAGCCCGAGGACGTCTCCGAGCTCAAAGCGTCCCGCCGCCTGCACCTGCACTTCCTGCACAGCCCGGTGGAGATCTACGACGACGCCGATGCCCCCGGCAAGGTGGCCGGCATCAAGTTCGAGCGCACCGAGCTGGACGGCACGGGCAACGCCCGCGGCACCGGCGAGTTCGTGGACTACCCGGTCCAGGCCGTGTACCGCGCCATCGGCTACTTTGGTTCCGCCCTTCCGGACGTGGAGTTCGACCACAAGAAGGGCGTTGTGACGAACGACGGCGGCCGCGTCCTGGACGCCGACGGCAACCACGTGCCGGGCATCTACGCCACCGGCTGGATTAAGCGCGGACCCGTCGGCCTGATCGGCCACACCAAGGGCGACGCCCTCGAGACCGTCACCTACCTCCTCGAGGACCGCGAAAACCTGCCCGTTGCCGCGGCACCCGCCGAGGACGCCGTCGTCGAACTCCTGGACGCCCGCGGCGTGAAGTTCACCAGCTGGGAAGGCTGGCTGGCCCTGGACGCCCATGAGCTCGCCCTCGGTGCCGCAGCCACCGAAGCCGGCGGATCGCACGGCGTGGAGGTCAAGCGTGAGCGCATCAAGGTGGTGCCGCGCGAGGACATGGTTGCCATTTCCCGCGACGGCGTCGCAGCGCAGGTCTAACGCCCGTTCAAAGGCCCGCGGAACCTCCCGGTTCCGCGGGCCTTTGCCGTTAACCGGGCCGCCCGGCCCTTAACCCCGCTGCGCTATTTGCCCGCACCGCCGGCCGCCATCAGTTCCAGCCGGCGGAGGGTCTCCCGGTTGCGGGCGGAAATGGCGGCGTCCCGAAGGACCTTGGGTACCAGCTTGCCGGGTCCGCGGATGGCGTCTTCGGCGATGGTCACGCGGCAGCCGTCCCCGGCCTCTTCAAGGGTGATCTCCACCTTGGCCTCGCCCATCGGCCAGCCCCGGGCCACCAGCTCCAGCGAACGGCCCGGCTCCACGGCGGACACGCGGGAGCTGTCATCGATCACCAGCGGCCAGGCGCCCACGGAGTGGTGCAGCCGGGATCCCACCTGTGGCCAGTCGGCGTCCACATCCCGGATGCGTGACGCGCCGACCACCCAGCCGGAGTACAGCCAGCCGTCGGCAATGACCCGCCAGACGTCGGCAGGCGGGGAGCTGAAGTGCTGCGAAACGGTGGACATGGCGTTCCTTCCGGTTGCGGGGGTGCTGGCGTTGCTTTGTTTGGGCCGTTCCGGCTGCCCGCCCGCGCGGCGTCCGACGGCGGGTGGTGCGGTCCGTTGGGCTGCACGGTACGAGGGCTTCCGCAGGCGCCGGGTCCATGCGTAGGCCTGCGCCCCCGGCGGCTGGTTTCCGAGCGGATCGTACCGCAGGGGAGTGTCCGTTGGATGGGGTGCGGCGTGCAGCCGCAGCTCGCCGCACTCCCGCCATCGCCCTGACGGGGTGGCCCAGTGCAGTCCCAGGACCCACTCGCCAGACGCGAGGGATCCGGGTGGGAGGCTGCGGGTGCGCAGGCCCAGGAGGACAGGGCCCTGCCGGCCGCGGTAGGGCATCAGCGTGGTCATGGTGGCGCCGGCAACGTCCAGCCGCGGCCGCAGCAGGAAACGCCAAGGCACCCGCCACCCGGTGGAGGCGAACAGGACATCCGCCGGGCCGGGAGGGGCGTCGCCGTCAGCGGCAGGGGTCACCCTGAGTGCGAGCCCCAGGATGTCGGGCAGCGTCTGGGGCAGCCCTACTGAGCGTGAGAAGCGGGCTTCCACGGCATCCACTCCGGCGTTGTCGAGCCAGTCGATGCCGCTCGGGGCTGCGGGGCTGCCGGTACGGGTGAGTTCGCCGGACAGGCCGAGCCCGTGTGGATGGATGGGCCGCTCCGGCCGGGCAACCTTCAGGAGCCGGAACAGGGCGGCGAACGCCTGCCCGGCGCTGCGTGTGGCGGCGGGTGCGCCGCCCGGGTGCTGGGTCATATGTACTCCCTACCCATAATCACGCGGGCTACATGTGTCCGAACCGGGCCCGGATCAGGGCGAAGATGCCGTAGGCGATGAAGCCGGCACCGATGGCCACCAGCAGGTAGGGGCCGAAGGGGTGGTCGCGCAGGGCCTGGAGGCTTCCGTCCAGCCCGGTGGACTCTTCCGGGCTGTGCTTGGCCGCGGCGATGATGAACAGCAGCCCGGTGAGGCCGAGGGCGATGCCTTTGGCGATGTGCCCTACCACGCCCAGGCTGTCGACGATCCTGCCGCGCCTGGTCCCGTTGAAATGAAAGAGTTCCTCTTTCTTGAAGCCGCGGGTGACTCCCTTGACCACAAAGTAGACGGCGATCCCGATGATCGTCAGCCCCAACGCCACGAGCACCCACGGTCCCAGCGGATGGCCCATCAGTGCTGCACTGAAGTCCCGCGTGCTGTCCCCGGAATCCCCGCGAAGCCCCACGGCGAAGCCGGCAAAGCTGAGCCCCACGCTGCCGTAGGCGATGGCCAGGAAGCCGGAGGACACCAGTTTTGCCACACGTTCCTTGCGTGGTTCGCCGCGCATCCGGAGGGTGGCCTCGCTGGCCTGCCACAGGGACAGCCCGGTGCAGGCCGCAACGCAGGCCCACATGACCGCAGGGCCCCAGGGATTGGCGGCCAGCTGTTCAATGGCTCCGGTGGCGTCCGCCTGGCCGGGTTGGCCGAAGGCAATGGCCACGGCGATGGCTCCCACGATCACATGCAGCAGGGCCATGACCGCGAAGCCCAGCCGGGCCAGGACGTCCAGGACTTTGTGGTTCGACGCTTCCTCGACGGCGTCTGCCGCCTGGCTGAGCGTGGATTCGCCATCGGACACAGGTCAGCCGTTCATGGGCCCTTCGGCGCGCAGCTTCTCCGCGCCGGGTCCTGCGACGTGGACGGTGCAGCGGACCACCAGGCGGCCCGGCGCGTTGTCCAGCTCCACCAGGGAATCGTTGCCGCTGAGGACTGTGAAGACCTCCGAGCCTGCCACCACGTCCACGTGCTTGGCCTGTGCGGTCTCGCGGGCGTTGCGGAGCGCCTCGTCCTGGAGCCCGCCAACGTACGTGCCATCACTTTCGCGGGCCGGGTCGCCGAAGGCCCAGCCGAACAATGTCCCTGTGTTTCCCATGGCCACGATATTACGCGTTCCGGCCGACAGGGACGGGCTTTCGTAACATTAGTAAGTGTGCTTACCATAGGCGGACGTGGCCATGGGTGGGTCACGGACAGCCAACGCCGCTCCGGCGGCAGCTCGGAACCAGTTCAACGTTAGGAATGTACAACATGGCAGGAAACCTCATTGCCCGGTCAGTCCACGATCTGACGGCAGCAGCATGGTTCGGCGGCTCATTGATGGGCGCCATCGGATTGAACGGCGCGGCAGCGGAAGCAAAGGACCCCTCCGAACGCACCCGGCTCTCGAGCGCGGGCTGGATGCGGTGGGCTCCCGTCCAGACGGCAGCGTTCGCCACGCACCTCGCCGCCGACCTCGCCATAGCCTTCGAGAACAAGGGCCGGATCGCCAAGCAGGACGGCGTTGCCCGGGACACGGTCATCAAGACCGCCGTGACCCTGGCAGGCGCGGCCGTCACGCTGTATTCCGGCATCCTCGGCAAGAAGGTGGAAAAGCTTGCCGGTGAAGGGTCCGAAGGTGCCACCGAACCGCGGCCCGGCGCGTCCGATGAACTGAAGGCCGCGCAGCAGCAGCTCAAGGCCCTCCAGTGGGTCATCCCCGCCTTTGCCGGGGCGGTGGTTGTCCTCGGCGCCAAGCATGGCGAGATGCAGCGGCCCAAGAACGTCTTCGCCGGCCTGCAGCGGTGACCTTGGCAGTGCCCGCCCCCTGACGCCGGGGAGGCATACGACGACGGCCCCGCACCTTTCGTGACAAAGGTGCGGGGCCGTCGTCGTGCGTCAGCTACTTCGCGGCGGTCCCGCCAACCATCCGGTCCTGCCCGGCGGCCCGGCCGTCGTCGGAGGTCCACACTTTGATGATGGCCCAGGCGACGGCCGTGATTGGAACGGCCAGGACCGCCCCCACAATGCCGGCCAGGAGGGTGCCTGCGGTGAGGGCAAGAAGAATGACCAGGGCGTGCAGTTGCAGGGACTTGCCCATGACCACCGGCTGAAGCAGGTTGCCCTCAAGCTGGTTGACGGCCACCACTACTGCCACCACGATCAGCGCCACCACCGGACCGTTGGCCACGAGGGCCACCAGCGCTGCGAGGATGCCCGCCATGGTGGCGCCAACAATCGGAATAAACGCGCCAATGAAAATGACCATGGCCAGGGGCAACGCCAGCGGAACCTGCAGGATCAGCAGTGCGGCACCGATCCCCACCGTGTCCACCAGTGCCACAATCGCTGTTCCGCGGACGTAGCCGCCCAGCACTTCCTGGCTCCGGGTGCCCACGCGGCGCAGGCGGCTGGCGCGCTCACCCGTGAAGGGGCTGATCAGGAAGTTCCAGATCCGCTCGCCGTCCTTGAGGAAGAAGAAGAGGATGACCACCAGGAGCACGGCCCCGGTGAGGAATTCCGTCACCACGGACAGGCCGGTAATGGCGCCGGAGCGGGCCTGGCTGCTGGTGGCGAAGTCCACGATCGCGTCCCGGGCAGCATCGATCTGTGCTTCGTCGATCTGCAGAGGTCCGCTTTGAAGGAAGCTTTGCAGCTGGTCCAGTCCTGAGCTGGCCTGCTGGACCAGGTCGTCCCATTGGCTCCGGACCGAGAAGTAGATGACTGTGAAAACCCCGCCCAGGACCACCAGGAGGGACACGAAGGCGATCACCGTGGCGAGCGCATCGTTGATGCCGCGCCTTTTGAGGACGTTCACGAACGGGCTGATGGCGGCGGCCAGGATCAAGGCGATCAGCATGGGGATCACCAGCAGCTTGACCTGCAGGAGTGCGAACACCGCCACCACGGACACCGCCAGGATGAGCAGTGTCTGGGCTGCGCGGATGCCCACGCGGCCGTAGCCGTCACCCCACAGTTGCTGCGGGGTCTTGCTGCCACCTTCCGGGGTGGCGGGTGTTCCATGGTCGGAACACGTGCGGCGGTGTTGGCGGGAGAACAGGGCCATGGCGAGGGTCCTCAGGGGTTAGCGAATTCCACCGTGACGCGGTGGAAGAGGGGGAGCTGGATCAGCTAGTAAGCCTACTGACCGGTCCGGCCCAGGCGAAACGGGCTCCCTACGCGGTGAGCCATTCGGCGCAGGAGTTCAGGTTCCGGTTGACGGTGGCCACCGCGGCATCGGCGTCGCCGCGCTCAATCGCATCAACCAGGATGCTGTGCCCCTCGAGGGGAAGTCCGTCGAATCCCGGCCTTTTCTGCTGCGCCAGGAGGTCCTGGTGCAGTGCCGGGCCAAAGCTGACATACAGCTCATGCAGCAGGGGATTGCCGGACGCCTGCGCCACTTTCGCGTGGAAGCCCCAGTCTGCCGTTGCCCAGGCTTCGCAGTCCCCGCTGCGCCAGGCTTGGTCCCGGGCGGTGAGGAGCGCCCGGAGTGCCGTGACGTCGTCGGCCGTGGCGTGCTTGGCGGCGAGCCGGGCCGCTTGGGTGTCCAGGCCCAGCCGTACCTCCAGGATGTGTTCGGCGGTGTGGTCCTGGAACAGCCGGCGGGCGGCGCCGGAAATTTCGCTGGTGGCGCGGGCGTAGGTCCCATCGCCCCGCCGGACCTCCAGCATGCCGCTGTGCGCCAGGGCTTTGACCGCCTCGCGGAGCGTGCCGCGCGAAACGCCCAGGCGGGTTATGAGCTCGGATTCGGAGGGGATCCGCTGTTGGAGCGGCCACTCGCCGGAGTGGATCATGGCGCGCAGTTTGGCGGTGACCTCGTCGGCAAGCGGGGGCCGGACGGACGGGCTAAGGCTCATGGCTTGCTACTTTACTTTCCCGGACGTGAGCAGATGCGCCACCGCCATCTGCACCACGGCGAGCACCAGCAGCAGCGCCAGCGGCAGCGTCCACCCGCCGGTGGCACTGTGCAGCATGCCCATGCCGAACGGGCCGGCGGTGGCCAGGAGGTAGCCGGTGGACTGGGCCAGCGTGGACAGCGCCGTGGTTTCGGCAGTGTCCCTTCCGCTGCGGCTGATCATCACCATGACCAGCGGGAAAATGCCCAGCCCGAATCCCAGCAGCACTGCTGGAATGAGCGACAGGCTGACGGGCAGGAACAGCAGCAGCGCCACGCCCGCGGCCATGGTGGTGCTGACCAGGTAGAACGCTGGCCGCAGCATCCCGGGTCTGGAACCCAGCGCAATCAGCAGCACGCCGGCGGGTACGGACACCAGCTGCATCACGCCGAACATTAGGCCGCTTTCGGAGGCGTTGAGTCCCAGGGTGGTGAGCATGTAGGGGAACCAGCTGAGGAGTGCGTAGGCGAGCAGGGCCTGCAGCGTGAAGATTGCGGTGAGGAGTGCGCCCTTGCGGGTCCGCAGCAGCGGCCACGGCAAGGTGCCGCCGCCCGCGGGCCGTGCGCTGTGCCGGTGGGCGTGCAGTGTGACGGGCAGGAAGCCCAGCAGCGCGGCCAGGGCCATGATGCCGATGGAGCCCACCGCCGCGGACGGCGAGCCAAGGGCCTGTGCCAGCGGGACCACGGCCACGGACGTCAGGGTGCCGCCGGTGGTCATGGTGACCGTGTAGACCGCCGTCATCAGCGACGTGCGGGCCGCGAAGTGTTCGCGGATGAAGGATGGCATGGCCACGTTGCAAACAGCCAGTCCGGACATGCCCACCACGGTTCCGGCTACCAGCATTCCCGTCGCGGGAATGCCCCGCAGGAGGAGTCCGCCGGCCAGCAGGGCCAGGGAGAGCAGGATGGCCTTTTCCACGCCCACCTTGCCCGTCAGCCACGATGTCGCCGCGCCGGCCAGCGCGAAACACAGCGTGGGGATGGACGGGATGATCGCCGCCACCAGGGGGCCGTAGCCGAGCACCAGCTGCAGGTCGTGCAGCAGCGCGGACGCCCCCGTGATGCCGGCGCGCAGGTTCAGGCCGATGAGCACCAGGGCGATGACGCTGAACACGACGGCGGTGCGCGTCTTCGGCGCTGCCACTACGGGCGGAGGGGAAATGCGTGCGGCGGCTGGGGGTGGCGAGGCGGACATCTCTCCAGACTAAAGGTTAGACGTTTGATGTCTAGGGTTTTGTGGGGAAGCTCTCCCGGCCCCGCAGGTGGGGGCCATAGAATGCGAGCGGGAGCCCGGCGGCCCGGCCGGTACGGCCGCAGCCGGCACCGGACGCGTGGGAGGAGCGGTTGTGAAGGTTGTGCAGGCAGTGGAGGTCGAGAAGAAGTACGACGTCGGCGACGATGCCGAAGTGCCGCAGCTCCAGGATCTTCCCGGAGTAGCGAGGGTGGGCGAGCCCCGAACTGTCGATCTGGAAGCCGTCTATTTCGATACCGGCGAGCGGACCCTGCAGTCCCGCCGCATCACCTTGCGGCGGCGGACAGGAGGGGCCGACGCCGGATGGCACCTGAAGCTGCCGGCGGAAGCAGCGTCACGCCCCGAATCCGGCTCCCGGATGACGGCCCCCGAAGGTGCCGTTCGTGACGGCGCGGCCCCGGCGGCCGAAGCCCCGCGGCGACGCGAGTTGCACGCCCCTCTGGGCCAGCCCGACGTCGTACCCGACAGCCTGCTGGCCCATGTGCAGGCCTATGTGCGCGGGAACCCCCTCGTGCCCGTGGTTCGGCTGAAGACCGAACGGACAACCTACCCGCTCTACGGACCTGACGGCGTGCACCTGGCCGACCTGGCCGATGACAGGGTGGACGCCCAACCGCTCGGCGGCGCCACAGCCGCCAGCGCGAAGCACTGGCGCGAATGGGAACTGGAACTGGTCCATGGATCGGCCAGCCTCTTCGAACCTGCCGGCAAAGTCCTCGCCTCAGCCGGCGCCCGGCCGGCCGGCCATGCGTCCAAGCTGGCCAAGGCGTTGGGGGCAGGCCGAACCTTGAAGGCCCCGGGCGGCGCCACTGGTGGCGGCACCGCCCTGCTGGCGGGGAAGAAGGCTCCGGCAGCCGCCGTCGTCACCGTCTTCCTGGCGGGCCAGCTCAACCAGCTTCTTGAACACGACGCCGGAGTACGCCTGGAGGAGCCTGAGGCGATTCACGACATGCGCTCGGCCGCCCGCCGGATGCGGTCTGCGCTCGCCGCCTACCGCAAGCTCTACCGTGCAGTCCCCGTGCGTCGCCTGCGTGACGAGCTCTCATGGCTGGGCGGGGTGCTCGGTGCGCCCCGGGATGCTGAGGTGCTGCGCTCCCGTTTGCTGGGCCAGGTGGCTGGCCTGCCGCCGGGCGAGGGGACCGAAGCGGCCCGGGATTTCCTGGACCGCCGCGCGGGAGCAACGTTCGACGCCGGGTATCGGCTCCTTCAGGAGGCGCTGGCATCCGAGCGCTACTTCAAGCTCCTGGACAGCCTTGAGGATTTCCGGGACACCCCGCCGGTCCGCGGCACCGCCGTGGAGCCGGGGCGGCGCGCGGTGGCGAAAGCGGTGGACAAGGCGGCCAAGCGGATCCGGCGCTCCCATAAGGCGGCCTCGCACGCCCGCCGGGGAAGCGAGCGCGAAACCGCCCTCCACCAGGTCCGCAAGGATGCCAAACGGCTGCGGCATGTCGCAGAATCCGCGGCGGCCGTCAGCGGCAAACGCGCCCGGAAGGTGGCCAAGGCCGCGCACAGGCAGCAGAAGTTCCTCGGCGATTACCACGACGCCGTCATTGCCCGGGACCTGCTGGCCGGGCTGGGCTCCGAAGCGCCGCCGGCGGCCGCGGATCCGTTTGCGGCCCTGCTGGCCAGGCAGCATGAGCTGATGTCCGCCGCGGAGAAGAAGTACCGCAAGGCGCGCAGGAAGTCACGGGACCTCCTGCGGGGCGGCGTCCTCTAGCCCTTTTGCGCCATCACTTCGGGTCCCTAAAACCCTGTGTTAGGGACCCGATCTGGATAGTGCAACGGGGTTTAGGGGCGCGTTCCCGTGGGCAGCGTGAGGATCTCGGTCCCGTCCTCGGTGATGGCGATGGTGTGCTCGGTGTGGGCCGTCCGGCAGCCCGTGGCGCTGCGGAGCGTCCAGCCGTCCGCATCGGTGACGAGTTCGGCGGTATCGGCCATGATCCACGGCTCCAGGGCAAGCATCAGGCCGGGGCGGAGCTTGAAGCCGCGTCCGGGCCGGCCCATGTTGGGCACATGCGGGTCCTGGTGCATGGTGGAGCCGATGCCGTGGCCGCCGAACTGCCTGTTGATGGGGTAGCCGGCGTCGGTGAGGACGCGGCCGATGGCGTAGGAAACGTCTCCGATCTTGGCGTTCGGGCCGGCGGCGGCGATGCCTGCGGCGAGGGCGCGCTCGGTGGCATCGATCATGGCCACGCTTTCGGCCGGCCCTGAACCGCCCACCAGGAAGCTGATGGCGGCGTCGGCGGCAATGCCGTCCTTGACGACGGCGAGGTCAAGGGTCAGCAGGTCCCCGTCTGCCAGCGCGTAGTCGCGGGGGAGCCCGTGCAGCACGGCGTCATTGACGCCCGTGCAGATGTAGTGCCCGAACGGCCCGCGTCCAAAGGAGGGTGCGTAGTCCACGTAGCAGGATTCCGCGCCCGCCTCGGTAATCATCTCCGCTGTCCAGCGGTCGATCTCCAGCAGGTTCGTGCCCACAGTGGCCCGGCCCTTCATGGCCTGCAGGATGTCGGCCACCAGGGCGCCCGTGACCCGGGCCTTGGCGATCTCGGCGGGGTTGAGGATCTCGATCATGCGGTGCCCTTTCCGGTGGCAGGCTGGTTCCGTGGGTGGCTTCCCTGTGTTTCCAGCAGGGTTCACGGCCAATAACTATACCGGTCATATTATCCCGGTATTATTATTGGAACTATGGTCAGACTGCCGCTTACCCCCGAAGAAGTCCAGCGTGGACAGCGCCTCGGTGCGCTGCTGCGGCGTGCCCGGGGTGAGCGCTCGATGCTTGAGACTGCGCTTGACGCCCTGGTGTCTCCGGAGACCCTGCGAAAGATCGAGTCGGGCCGCGTGGCCACGCCTGCTTTCCCCACCATTGCGGCCATCGCCGACGTCCTGGGTCTTTCCCTCGACGCCGTGTGGGCCGAGATCAATGAACCGCCGCCAGGGGCCGGCCGGGCCACCGCACGCAGGGCTCCACAGCGGCTCGCGTCCTAGGCTTCTGCACCTGGCCCGCGCCCAGCGATCGGGCGGCTATTTCCCCTGCCGCGCGGACAGTCGGGCCACGGCCAGGGCAAGCCACAGCTGCACCCGGTCCGGCGTGACCGAGGGGTCGTACCCGGTCAGTTCGGTGATCTGGGCCAGCCGGTACCGGACGGTGTTTCGGTGCAGGGTGAGCTGCTCCGCCACGGCCGCCACCGAACCGTTATTGGTCAGGTAGCTCTCCAGTGTGGTCATCAGCTCGGCGCCGTGAGCGGCATCGAAGGCCCGCAGCGGGTTCAGCGATTCGTGGGCCATGTCCGCCAGGGGCACGTCCTCACTGGCCAGCAGGAGCGAGGTCAGGCTCAACCGTTCAGGCTCGTTGACCGGCAGCCCGTGGCCTGCGGCATCGCGGGCCTCGAAGTAGCTCCAGCGCAGGCCGTTCGGCTTCGTGTAGGCGCCGCCAATGCCGATGGTGGCGTGGATACCTGCCTCAGCCAGGTGGTCGCTGAGCTGGCGCGCCAGGGCCGGCGCCGCGCCGCCGTCGTCATTGATCACCACTACCAGGTCCTTGCCCACGACGGCGGCCACCGCGCCTTCCAGTGCGCGCGGAACCGATGTGCTCCCCAAGGCCTTGTGGTGGGCGGGGGAGACAGCCAGGAGGACGACGTTCTTGCGGGTGCTGTTGATGCCCACCCCGGCCAGCCTCCGCTGTGCCTCACTGGTCTCCAGGGCGCCGTGGATGACGTCCTCAAGCACCTGCCCACACAGGGCACGCTGCGCCTGCCGCTGCTTGACCATGTTGTTCAGTTCCACGCTGATGAGGTTCTGCGCATAGCCCACAATTCCCGTGTCCTCGAACGGCTGGCGGACCCAGAGCGTGCAGGCGTCGCGGCGGCCGGTGGGGATGGGAAAGGAGGACCAGGCATCGGCTGCGGGGGCGGCGGTGCTGCTGTTGTACAGCTGGGCCGTGAACTGCGTGAGCGCGATGTCCGTGCGGAGCATGCTGCCGAGCTGCTTGAGCAGTTCGGCGAGGCCGCCGCCGGTCAGCAGCGCACGGGCCAGGATCTGGTGCCCGGCGATCAGGCGTTCGAGCTTGGAATAGTGGTCCGCGGACTGCGCATCAGCCACCAGTTTGGTGATGGCGATGAAGGGGGTCTCGTACGGTACTTCCACCACGGGCAGGCCCCACCGGTTTGCCTCCGCCAGCAGCGCCGGCGGCACCGCATCGTGTGAGAGCCCCACCCCGAATCCGATCCCCACGGCCCCGGCCCGCTGGACCTGCCGGACAAAGCGGCGCTGCTCCGGTGCGGACTTCAATCTCAGCCCTGTGGTGAGGATCAGTTCGCCGCCGTTGAGGAACCGCTGCGGGTCCTCCAGCTCGGTGACGGCAACCCAGTTGATGTCCTGGTGCCAGGTGGTCTCGGCAACCCCTGCCTTGGACAGCTTCAGGGAGTTCACGCCCAGCAGGGCGGCGAGGGAAATGGCCATGGAACAAGGATACGGGGATGCTGGACAACCGCACTAAGCCCTTGCGCGAAGGGTGTGCAGGTGGCTATTCACTCGGGTTGGGGGCTGGCATAGGCTCAAGGCAGTTCCATCCATCCGCCGTGGTCTCCGCCGGGCGCGTTGGCCCCTAAGAAAGAGGTTGCACACCGTGGTCCAAACCTTGCAGAACTTCATCAACGGGAAGTTCGTCACTCCCGCCGGCACCGAGGTGCTGGACGTGGTCAACCCCACCAACGGGGAGGTCGTGGCGCACTCGCCCATCTCTGTGCAGGCGGACGTGGACGCCGCAATGACCGCTGCCGCGGAGGCGTTCAAGACCTGGAAGCACGCAACCCCCGGCCAGCGACAGCTGATGCTGCTCAAGCTCGCCGACGCCGTTGAGGCCAACAGCGACGAACTCGTCGAGGCCCAGCACCGCAACACCGGCCAGGTCCGCTCCCTGATCGCGTCCGAGGAAGTTGCCGCCGGCGCCGACCAGCTGCGGTTCTTCGCCGGTGCCGCCCGCATCCTTGAGGGCAAGTCAGCCGGCGAGTACTTCGAGGGCCACACCTCGTACGTCCGCCGCGAGCCCATCGGCGTGGTGGCCCAGGTGGCCCCGTGGAACTACCCGTTCCTCATGGCCATCTGGAAGATCGGCCCGGCCCTGGCAGCCGGCAACACCGTGGTCCTCAAGCCCTCGGACACCACCCCGGAGTCCACGCTGGTCCTCGCCCGGCTGGCCGGAGAGATCCTGCCGGCCGGCGTCCTGAACGTTGTCCTCGGCACCGGCAAGACCGGCGCCATGATGGTTGACCACAAGGTCCCCGGCCTGGTGTCCATCACAGGCTCGGTCCGAGCCGGCATTGCAGTCGCTTCCGGCGCCGCCAAGGGCCTCAAGCGCGCCCACCTGGAACTTGGCGGAAAGGCACCCGCCATCGTCTTCAAGGACGCCGACATCAAGAAGAGCGCCGCGGCCATCGCCGAGTTCGCCTTCTTCAACGCCGGCCAGGACTGCACCGCCATCACCCGCGTCCTGGTGGAGGATTCCGTGCACGACGACGTCGTCGCCGCCATGGTGGAGCACACCCGGACCCTGCACACCGGTTCCCAGAACGACGAAGACAACTACTTCGGCCCGCTGAACAACGTGAACCACTTCAACGCCGTCACGTCCGTGGTGGAGAACCTGCCGGCCAACTGCCGCATCGAAACCGGCGGCCACCGGGCGGGGGAGAAGGGCTACTTCTTCGAACCCACCATCATCACCGGCGCCAAGCAAACCGATGACGTGGTGCAGCAGGAGACCTTCGGCCCCGTCATCACGGTCCAGAAGTTCAGCACCGAGGAAGAAGCCGTGGAGCTGGCCAACGGGGTTGAATACGCCCTCGCCTCCAGCGTCTGGACCACCGACCACGGCACTGCCATGCGCCTCAGCCGGGACCTCGACTTCGGCGCTGTCTGGATCAACACCCACATCCTCCTCACCGCCGAAATGCCCCACGGCGGCTTCAAACAGTCCGGCTACGGCAAGGACCTCTCCATGTACGGCGTGGAGGACTACACGCGCATCAAGCACGTCATGTCCGCCCTCGACTCCTAGAAGGAAAACCCCTCATGACCACCACTGCAGCAGACATCACTTACCGCCTGGAGCAGAAGCGCCGCGTCCAGGCCGACTTCCCCGGCCCCAAGTCCGTGGCACTGACCGAACGCCGCAAGTCGGTCGTCGCAGCCGGCGTCGCCTCCAGCGTCCCGGTCTACGTGGCAGACGCTGACGGCGGCATCATCCAGGACGTGGACGGCAACTCCTTCATCGACCTCGGCTCGGGCATCGCGGTGACCAGCGTGGGAGCGTCCGATCCCGCCGTCGTCGGTGCCGTCAAGGAAGCCGTGGAGCACTTCACCCACACCTGCTTCATGGTCACGCCCTACGAAGGCTACGTGGCTGTCGCCGAGCAGCTGAACCGGCTCACCCCGGGCGACCACGAGAAGCGCACCGTCCTCTTCAACTCCGGCGCCGAGGCCGTGGAAAACGCGGTCAAGGTGGCCCGCCTGGCCACCGGGCGCGACGCCGTCGTGGCCTTCGACCACGCCTACCACGGCCGCACCAACCTCACCATGGCGCTGACCGCCAAGGCCATGCCGTACAAGACCAACTTCGGCCCCTTCGCCCCCGAGGTCTACCGCATGCCCATGAGCTACCCGTACCGCGAGGAAAACCCCTCGATCACCGGTGCCGAGGCGGCCAAGCGCGCCATCACTGCCATCGAGAAGCAGATCGGCGGCGACCAGGTGGCCGCGATCATCATCGAACCCATCCAGGGCGAAGGCGGCTTCATCGTCCCGGCCGAGGGCTTCCTGCCCGCACTGGCCGCCTGGGCCAAAGAAAAGGGCATCGTCTTCATCGCAGACGAAGTCCAGTCCGGCTTCTGCCGCACCGGTGAATGGTTCGCCGTCAACCACGAGGGCGTCATCCCGGACATCATCACCATGGCCAAGGGCATCGCCGGCGGCATGCCGCTGTCCGCCATCACCGGCCGGGCAGACCTGCTCGACGCCGTCCACCCGGGCGGTCTCGGCGGCACCTATGGCGGCAACCCGGTGGCCTGCGCTGCCGCGCTGGCTTCCATCGGCTCCATGGAGGAGTACGGCCTCAACGCCCGCGCCAAGCACATCGAGGAACTGGCCACCACCAGGCTCAGCGCCCTGCAGGAGGAGCTGGCCGGCGCCGGCTCCGCAGTGATCGGTGACATCCGCGGCCGCGGTGCCATGCTCGCCATCGAACTGGTCCACGCCGGCTCCAAGGAGCCCAACCCGGAACTGACCAAGGCCGTTGCCGCCGCCTGCCTGAAGGAAGGCGTCATCATCCTCACCTGCGGTACCTATGGCAACGTCATCCGGCTGCTCCCGCCGCTGGTCATCACCGATGAGTTGCTGAACGACGGCCTCGATGTCCTGGCCGCCGCCATCAAGGCCAACGCCTAACGAGCACCACGGCCAACGCCTGACGAGCACCACGGCCAACGCCTGACCAGCAGGCCGCTAAGCACCAAAGCAGCACCCCCGCACTGCGGGGGTGCTGCTTTGTGGTTAACAAGCATTTTCGCGTTTTCCGTGCCCTTCTACCGGGGTAACTACCCACTCCCCGCGCCGGGAAAGGCGGACTACCTAATGCCCCCTACTTGCCTGTCCGGCAAACACCTAACCACCCGGTAGTTAAGGCAGGTTGCGGTAAGTATCCCCAAGAATTTTTTGGAGTACTTGGTACTCGTGTTAACCATCCTCAGGTACTCGTAACTTGGACACACCGGGACCCGGAAAGCGGCCCCTGGAGTGCATCTTTGAGGAGTTTCCGGACAGCGAAGCCCCTCCACAATGACGAACGCCTCACAGCGAAGCGAGTAAGCGCGTACCAACATCCGGACGGCGGCACAGGGTTCGAGCGGCGGCAGCGGTATCGCCCGAAGCCGGCGAAGGACATCCTGCACAACACAGAGGGGAAACGACGCGATGCAGTTGTCGTACACAGCAAGGGAGGGCCTCCGATGAGGGACATCGAAAGCTTTGCAGTGCCTGCACAGGCTACCTTCGGCCGGGATGGGGCCATGTTCGAAGGCCTGCTCGATTTCGTAGCCCAGCTGAGCCTGGTGCTGTGGGGGCTGGTGGTCCTCACTGTGGTGATCCGATTCGTTGGCGTGGGCATGTACCGCAGGGGTGCCACCCGAAGGGCACTTGCCGCTGCGCTGGCGCCGCCCGTTCTGACGCCCGGTCCGGTGGCCGCCGCGGACACCCGGGCTGAGCGTTCCCCGGCCGGACTCATCGAGGTCATGGCGGCGGACGCCACCTTCAGGGAAGACCTGCAGCCGGCCGAGCTTCCTGCCGCCGTGGCCGCGCCCGTTCAGGTGCACCGCCGGATCTTCCGCAGCCGCCGCCGGCAGATGCCCGTGCTCGCCAGCTCCACGGAGGGGTAAGGATGGACTTCGCACTCGTCATCTTCTGGCTGTTCGCCGGCGTCAGCATCCTCTACGTCGTGCACTTCGGTCTCTACCTGGCGGGTGCCAACTTTTACGACATCTGGCAGCAGCGCCGCAAGGGCATGAGGGGCGTGCGCGCACCCGGTGAATTCCAGCCGGAATGCGCTGCGACGGCCACCTGGACCCGCCGTGCCCGCCCGGAGGTGCCGGGGCTGGTAACCATCGTCATCGCCGCCCACAATGAGGAAGCAGTGATCGTCAGGACCCTTGAGTCCATCGACAACAGCAGCTACCGGTCCTTCGAGGTCTTCGTTGCCGATGACGCGTCGTCGGACCTGACCGGCAGGCTGGTCCGCGACTTCCAGCTGCGCCACCCCACCATGGACCTGCACCTGGTCCGGATGCGCCGCAACATCGGCAAGGGCGCAGCGCTGAACTCGGTGCTCCGCCGGCACGCCCGCGGCCAGTTCGCCATGACCCTCGACGCCGATTCGATCATCGGTCCCGAAGCCATCACCAACGCCCTGTCCTACTTTGACGATCCCTGCGTGGCCGGAGTCGCCGCCAACGTGCAGATCCTGGAGGAAACCACCGTTCTCGGCATCCTGCAGCGCTTCGAGCACATGATCGGCTACCGCTCCAAGAAGTTCTATTCCCTGCTGAACGCCGAATTCGTGGTGGGCGGAGTGGCCTCCACCTACCGGATGCGCGTGCTGCGGAAGGTGGACTTCTACGACACCGACACCGTGACCGAGGACATCGGACTGAGCGCGAAAATCACCAACCTTGGCAACCGGCGTTTCCGCATGCTCTACGGTGCCGACGTGGTGGCCAAGACCGAGGGCGTGCTCTCGCTGCGCGCCCTGGCCAAGCAGCGCTACCGCTGGAAGTACGGCAGCATCCAGAACCTCATTAAGTACCGCGGCATGATGCTGAACCCGAGCCGCAGGTACACGCCCACCCTGACCTATTACCGGATGCCCATGGCCCTGCTGAGCGAATTCACCCTGCTGGTCTCGCCACTGGCCTGGACGTACGCGGTCTACTGGTCGCTGGCCACGCACACCCCTGCGTTGATCCTCGGGGCCTACGCCACCATCACGGCCTACACCCTGCTCACCGTGTGGATGGACGAGAACCTGACAGTGCGGGAACGCAGCCGGCTCTCCGTCTACGCCCCCACGGCATATTTCCTCTTCTACATCATGGACCTGGTGCAGCTGACAGCGGCACTTCGCTGCATCCTGCGCTCACGCGGCCTCTTCCGGCGTCCCGAAATCAACACCTGGAAGTCACCGCAACGGGCCGGCAGCCTGGTGGTGGCCAATGCCACGTAAACGCCGGCGGTTCCTGCGTGTGCTGTTGAACCCGCTCGTGGTCATCATGGCTGTGGTGGCGCTGATCACCGCCGGCTGGCTGGTGTACACGCGGGGCAACGCCAGCATGGCCCAGGCACGGCCCGGCGCCAACCTGTTCCCTGCCTTCGACCCGTCGGCCGGGGTCACCCCCGCGGCATCAGGCCAGCCGGACCCGGCCGGGCAGGTGGGCGGCTGGACCGTGCGGCGCAGCGGGACCGCCGAAACCTCCCTGGAGCTGGCAGCCGGAGAGCTGCAAAGCCAGGCGCTCCGGCTGGACATCACCGGCTACACCACGGGCGACGTCACGCTGACAACCCCCCGCGTGGACGTCAAGCCCCACCAGACCTACCTTTTCAAGGCCTTTGCCTCCAGTGACACCGACTTCACCCTGCTGGCCCGCCGGTTTCAGGCCGATGGCAGCACGGTGCTGGAGCAGCTCCGGAATCCGCTGGAGCGGCCCGGGAACACCCCTTACACGGTGAGCGATGCCTTCGACAGCGGCGAGGCGACCACCGCGGTCGAGTACGTCTTCCGGCTGGCGTCGGACGGCGCACTCAAGGTCGAAGGAGCCTATCTGGAGCCGGCCAGCGACGTCCTGCTCCTGCCCTCGCCGCCGCCCGGGCCGAACCTGATCCCCAACCCTGGCCTCACGGGAATCCAGCCGGCCGGGCCTGATGCCTGGTCCCCCTACGCCTCCGGGGCACTGACGGCGGAGTCCGGCCGGAGCCAGGACGCAGGCGGCAGTTACCTCTGGACCCGCATCTCCAATTACAAGTCCGGCGAGGCCAAGTGGCAGTACCAGCCCGTCCCGGTGACCGGTGACAGGTCCTTTGTATTCGGTGCCACCTACCGGTCCGACCGGGAGGTGGATGTGGTGGCCGAGTTCGAGCTCGCCAACGGGGGCCGCGCGTTCCACAGCCTGGAGACCGTGCTGCCGGCCGGAGAATGGACCACCGTCAGCGAAGCGTTCCAGGCGCCCGCCGGAGCCACCTCAGCGATGGTTACGCTGGTGGCCCACGGGGACGGCACCACCAGCGTCCGCAACTATTCGCTCACTGACTCCACGAAGCCCGGCCCCCTGCGCTGGAGCCAGCCCATGGTCTCGATCACTTTCGACGATGGCTGGCAATCGGTGTACGACCGCGCACTTCCGCTGCTGGACCAGCACGGTTTCCGGTCCACCCAGTACATCAACGCCAGTTCCATCGAGACGCCCAACTTCATGACCGCAGCCGAAGTGCAGCAACTGCACCAGGCCGGACACGAAATCGCCGCGCACAGCTACGAACATGTGGACCTGACCTCCATCGGGACGGACCGCCTTGACGACCAGGTGCGCAAGAGCGAAGAGGCGCTGGCAGCGGCCGGCTTTGAAACCAGGGACCTGGCGCCCCCGTACGGCCGCCACGACCCGCAGGTTGACTGGTACGCCAACAAATACTTCGACATCGTCCGCGGCACGGATGACGGCATCAATACGCGGCAAAGCCTGGACCAGCAGGACCTGAAGGTCTTCTACGTGACTGACCAGACCACCATGGCCACCCTGTCCGAAGCTCTCGCCGAGACAGCCCGGATGAACGGATGGCTCATCCTCGTTTACCACCAGATAGCCACGCCGCAGTCCACCGGCACCCAGGAGCACAGCATCGCGGCGGACCGGAGCACCATCACCAGCGACGTCCTCGCCGCCCAGCTGCAGCTCGTCGACGACAGCAACATTGAGGTCCAGCCGGTCATGCAGGCCTTCGAAAAGCTACAGGGACCCTGACCAGACTTCGGCGGTGTAACCCGGCGCCGCCGGCCCCAAAAAGAACGGAACAGCACATGACCGGAACCAGATCCAGCCTGGCGCCCTGGCGCGTCAAGCTCATGAGCACCGTGGTGGCGGTGGTGGCCATGGCCGCTGCGCTGCTGACGCCCGGGGCGGCCAACGCGGCCGTGGACAACCCCGCACCAGGCCCCCTGGTGTCCTTCACTTTCGATGACGGTGCCCAAAGCGCACTGACGCAGGCCGCGCCGACCCTCCAGAAGTACGGGCTGACAGGCACGAACTACGTCATCACCGGCTGCGTGGGCATGACGACGGTACCCAACACCTGCCGCGCCAACACCGACGTGCCCTACATGACGTGGAGCCAGATCCTGCAACTGCAGAACACGTACGGTTGGGAAATCGGATCGCACACCGTCAACCACCAGTGCCTCGTCAGCGTTGGCGATGACTGCCAGGCGAACAAGCTGACCGCAGCCCAGGTGGAGGCCCAGCTGGCCAACAGCAAGTCGGCACTGGCCGCCCAGGGCATCAACGCCACGGCCTTTGCGCCGCCCTACGGCGACTACGACATGCCCACCATTGCACGCATAGCCAAGTACTACAGCTCCATGCGCGGCTTCGCTGACACGGGCAACAACATCTGGCCTTTGGGTGACTACCTGCTCCGCAACGTCCCGGTGCAGGAAGTGACCACACCGGTGGCGGCGCTGAAGGCCCAGGTGGACGCGGCCATTGCCAACAAGCAATGGGTGGTCTTTACGTTCCATGACATCCGGCCCAACCCGAGCCAGGTGCCCGATGACTACCAGTACGGCACCGCGGAACTGGACCAGCTCGCCGCCTATGTGAAGACCAAGGTGACGGCCGGGCAGATCCGCAATGTCAACGTCAGCAAGGGCCTCGTGACCGGTTCACCGAACCTGATGCCCAACCCGACGTTCAACACCGGGATCGCCGACGGATGGCGCACCGATGCACCTGCCGCCATCACGGCCGACTCCGCGACCAACGGCAGCTTCCCGGACGCAGCCCGGTCCATCAAGATGGTTTCCGGGACGGCCACGGGGCACCTGTTCTCGCCAGCCGTGGCGGTGTCACCGACCACGAACTACCTGTTCAAGTCCTACCTGAACGTCGCCGCCATCACCACCGGCGAAGTGGGCTTCTACGTGGACGAATACAACGCGGCCGGGCAGTGGATCTCCGGACAGTTCCGCAAACGCGAGAACACCAGATGGGTGGAAGCCATGAACTTCACCTACACGCCCAGCTCCACCAATGTGGCCAAGGCGAGCCTCCAGGTGTGGGTGACAGGCACCGGCATCACGGCCTACCTGGACAACGTGCAGCTGCTCGCACTCACCGCAGGGACCACCCCGCCGCCGCCAGCGTCCACCAACCTGGTGGCCAACGGCACCTTCGACGCCGGCATCGGCTCGGGCTGGAGCACCGACTCCGCACCCACCATCCTGGCCGACGCAGCCAACCACGGGAGCCCCGCCAACCCGGTCAACTCCGTCAAACTGACGTCAACGACGGCGAACAAGCACCTGTTCTCACCCCAAGTGGCGGTGACGGCAGGGTCCTACAACATTGCCGGGTACCTGAATGTCGCCGCCCGCACCAGCGGTGAAGTGGGCTTCTACATCGACGAGTACAACGCGGCCGGCCAATGGATCTCCGGGCAGTACAAACTCGGCGTGGCGGCCGCCGGAGTGACCAACGTGGACCTGACCTACTCGCCAAGCACCACCGCGGTGGCTAAGGCAAGCCTGCAGGTCATCGTCCAGGCCAACTCAGGACTGCAGGCGTATTTCGACGACGTCCGCTGGACCAAGCCCTGAGCCCGGTCCAGGATTGAGGTCACCATATGGGAGGAAACAGGATGGCCTGGCGCCCGCGCGCAGTGATCGTGCTGGCGTCCGGCATCCTGCTCGCCCTTGCCGGCTGCACGCCGGACAATCCGGAGCCTGACATGGTGGTCAACCTGCTCCAGCAGGACTGGCAGCACACGCCAGGGGTGACGGCCGACGGCGGCGGGTTGCGGGTGGCGGCCACGTCACGGAGCATCGTGGAACAGGACGGCGGGGGAGGGCAGCCGAACCCGCCGGTCAACCTGGCCGGAACGCACCTCGTGGCCACGGGCGACTTCACCCTCAGCGCAGCATTCACCGACGTAACGGCCGACGCGTCACTGACTGTCTATGACAGCCCTCCGGTGATCGCCGACGAATTCCGGATCGAACCCTCCGGCCTGCGGCTCACCCTGCGGGGCGACGACCTGGACATCGCGGTGTTTGACGGCTCACGCCAGAAGTCCGTTACCAATCCCCAGCCGGCACACGATGAGCGCGTCCGGCTCCAAAACCCCGGGGCCGAACTTACGGTGCGCCGGTCAGGGGACAAGCTTGAGGTGTCCAGCGGAGGGGACACCGTGCTGTCCCAGTCCCTGCGCGGAATTTTCGACTCCGGGCAGCTCTGGCTGGGACTCGCGAGCGACGGCGGCTCATTCCAGGTCAGCTCCCTCACCGCCACCGCACCCGGCGGCGCCTCACTCAGCACCGCGGGCCCCGCCGTCGAGCAGGCGAGCCAGCTGCCCGATGGCCTGCAGGCGCTGGCCGCACGAATCCGTCCGGACTTCAGGATCGGTGCCGCTGTGGCACTCGGCCCGCTGGCCTCGGACGCCGACTACGGGCGGGTGCTCGTAGGGAATTTCGGCGCCATCACTCCGGAGAACGCCATGAAGGCGCAGAACCTCTCCCCGCAGCAGGGCGTCTACACCTTCGAGGAGGCGGACGCGATCCTGGCAGTCGCCGAAAGCAAGGGCATGGCCGTGCACGGCCACACCATCGCCTTCACCGAGGCAATGCCCCGCTGGATGCAGGACCTTCCCGCGGCCACCGATGCGGAGCGCAGCGCCAGTGCGCGGGCCCTGCTCGACTACGTCACCGCCGTCGTGACGCATTTCAAGGGCCGGCTCGATTCGCTGGACGTGGTCAATGAACCCTTTGACGTCGACCAGGGCACGGGACTGCAGCAGAACACCTGGTATCGCGTTTTCGGACCGGCCTACCCGGCCGTCGTATCGCAGGCCGTCTACGCGGCCGATCCGCAGGTGAAGCAGTACATCAACGAGAACGGGGCGGACATTCCGGGGCCCCGCCAGGACGCACTGCTCAAACTCGCCCTGGACACGAACGCGGTGGGCGGGCACATTTACGGCGTGGGCCTCCAGGCCCACGTCTACAACATCGAAACCGACGCCATCCCGGCCGGCGAGCTCACCAAGACACTGCGGAACGTCCAGGACGCCGGGCTGCACGCCCGCATCTCTGAAAACGACGTGGCTGACGACGACGGCACGGACGTCCAGGCCGCTCAGTACGCCACCGTCCTGGCCACCTGCCTGCGCTCCAGCGCCTGCGTCTCCTACACCACCTGGGGCGTGGACAACCGGTATGACTGGCTGATCGACGACGACGGCAGCCTGCAGCAGGGCCACGACTACCTGTTCGAAAACGGGAAGCCAACCCCGCCCTACGACGCGATAAGGAAGGCGCTGGGCGGCTGACCCTGGCCGTTCAGCCGGCGGCCTGCACCGGGGTCCGCCGTTTGGACAGCGCGTTCGTCCGGGCGGTCCGGAGCATGTCCACGGTGAGCAGCAGCAGCGCCACCCACACCACGCCAAAGCCGATCCAGCGTTCCGTGGTCATGGCTTCGCGAAACACCACGAGCGCCACGATGAACTGCAGGACCGGGGCGAAATACTGCAGCAGTCCGATGGTGGTCATCGGCAGCCGGCGCGCGGAAGCGCCGAAGAAGATCAGGGGAACCGCGGTGATCACGCCGGAGGCCAGCAGCAGCCAGAAGTGCCCGGCACCCTGGGTGGTCAGGGTGGCAGCACCCGAAACGCCGAGGACCACCATGGCGGCGGCCGCGAACGGCGCCAGCACCACGGTTTCCACGCTCAGGCTGGTCACGGCATCCACCCGGGGGCCCACGCGCTTCTTCACGAAGCCGTACAGGCCAAAACTGAACGCCAGCGTCAGGGCAATCCAGGGCAGCTTGCCATAGGAGTAGGTCAGCACCCCCACCGCAATGAAACCGATGGCGACGGCGGCCCACTGGAGAGGCCGCAGCTTCTCCTTGAGGACGAACACACCGAGCAGGACGGAGACCAGCGGGTTAATGAAGTAGCCCAGCGACGTTTCCACCGCCTGGTTGGTGGTCACGCCGTACGTGTACGTGAGCCAGTTGACGGCGATCAGGAAGGCCGCCAGCGCCAGGGAACCGAAGACGGCCCGGTTGCGGAGCGCGGCGATCAGGGCGGGCCAGGCCCGCGTCACGGTGACCAGCAGGGCGCAGAACAGCAGGGACCACACCACGCGGTTGGCCACGATTTCGACGGCGCCGGCGGGCTTGAGCACGAAGAAGTACAGCGGGAGCAGCCCCCACAGCCCGTATGCTCCGATGCCGAAGAGGATTCCCGCCGTCGTGTCCTTGTCCTTGACCGCGGCATCCGCCGCCCTGGCGGCCGCCGCGCCCGGACGGGCCGGGGCGTGGGCGGACGCAGGGGGAGGAGAGGCGGGGGAGGAGGGATCGGGGTTCGGCACGGAACCCATAACATCAGCAACGGGCCCGGTATTCCAAGCAGCGGGGTCCGAAATCCGGCAATTAGTCAGTACGCTTGCTTTCATGGATTGTGCCTACCTGCCGGACGTGGCCCCATGAGGCTCCGGCGCAGCAATGCCTCGGGCCGTGGCTACCGCCGGATTGCCGCCGGAAAAGGCTTCAGCTACCGGGACCTTGACGGATCAACGCTGCCGTCCGGGCCGGTGCGGGAGCGGCTGGAAAGCATCGGTATCCCGCCGGCGTGGACCGACGTGTGGATAGCCCCGTTCGAAAACGGGCACATCCAGGCCACGGGCGTGGACGCTGTGGGCCGCCGGCAGTACATCTACCACCCGCAATGGCGGGAGCGGAAGGACCGGCTCAAGTTCGACCGTTCGCTGCAGCTCGCCGAGTCGCTGCCGGTAGCCCGCCGCCGGGTCACCATGGACCTGCGCAGCGAAGGGTTCACCCGCGAACGCGTGCTGGCCGGAGCCTTCCGGATGCTGGACAGCGGATCCCTGCGGGTGGGATCCGAGCGGTACACCAACGAGAACGGCAGCCGCGGACTGGCCACCCTGCTGTGCGCCCACGTCCAGGTGCGCAAGGACCGGATCCTGCTTAGCTTCCCGGCCAAAAGCGGGAAGGACTGGGAATCGGAAATCCGCGACGCCGACCTCGCCGCCCTGGTAAGGCTGCTCAAGCGGCGCGGTGGCAACGCCCGGCTGCTGGCCTACAAGGACGGCCGGAGCTGGCGGCCGGTCACCAGCGCGGACATCAACGCCTACGTCAAGGAACGCACCGGCTCCGATTTCACGGCGAAGGACTTCCGCACACTTCGCGGCACCCTGGCCGCGGCGGCCAGCCTGGCCCGGACCGGGACGCAGCCTACCGTGGCCAAGCGGAAGCGGGCTGTCAGCCGGGCCATGATGGATGCGGCCGAGGTGCTGGGGAACACACCGTCGATTGCCCGCAAGAGCTACGTGGATCCGCGCGTCGTGGACCACTTCAACGACGGTGAAACCATCGACCCCCACCGGATCGAGTCCGCCGAAGCTGAGCTCCGTGCCTTGCTGTACCGCGAAGGTGACGTTGTACCGCTGGCGGAAAGCGGCTGAGGCCTAGAATGGGAAGCTGTTGCGCCACCCAACCAGGCGCACCCCGTGAATCATGCATGTGATCAGGCCAGAAGGGCTCCCGGTGTCCACTCCCAGCGCTACCAGCTCCACCCGTCCCCTCCGCGTCGCCATTGTGGGCGCAGGACCGGCGGGCGTCTATGCTGCGGACATCCTCACCAAGTCCAGCGGCGTGAAGGACGGCGACTTCGAGGTCAGCATCGACCTGTTCGAGGCCTACCCCGCACCCTACGGCCTGATCCGCTACGGCGTGGCCCCGGACCACCCCCGCATCAAGGGCATCGTCAACGCCCTGCACAAGGTCCTGGACCGCGGCGACATCCGCTTCCTGGGCAACGTGACCTACGGCCGCGACCTCACCCTGCACGATTTCCGCGCCTTCTATGACGCGGTGATCTTCTCCACGGGCGCCATCAAGGATGCGGACCTGGACATCCCGGGCATCACCCTGCAGGGCTCCTTCGGCGGCGCGGACTTCGTGTCCTGGTACGACGGCCACCCGGACGTTCCGCGTGACTGGCCGCTGGAGGCCAAGGAAATCGCCGTCATTGGCAACGGCAACGTGGCCCTGGACGTGGCCCGCATGCTGGTCAAGCACCCGGAGGAACTGCTCACCACGGAAATCCCGGACAACGTTTACCAGGGACTGAAAGCCTCCCCTGTTACCGACGTACACGTCTTTGGCCGCCGCGGCCCGGCCCAGGTGAAGTTTACGCCGCTGGAACTGCGCGAACTCAGCCACATGAATGATGTGGACATCGTCCTGTACCCGGAGGACTTCGAGTTCGACGAGGCGTCGGACGAGGCCATCCGCAGCAACAACCAGATCAAGACCATGGTGAACACGCTTACCAACTGGCTGGTGGAGGAGCACGCGGAATCGGAGAATCCCTCCTCCCGCAGGCTGCACCTGCACTTCCTGCACAGCCCGGTGGAAATACTTCCGGAGGGCGGGGACTCCGCCGGTGGCAAGGTGGCGGGCATCAAATTCGAGCGCATGCAACTGGACGGCACCGGAAACGCCAAGGGCACGGGGGAGTACGTGGAATACCCGGTGCAGGCCGTCTACCGTGCCATCGGTTACCACGGCTCGGCGCTGGATGAACTGGAATACGACGCCAAACGCGGCGTCATCCCCAACGAGGGAGGCCGGGTGCTGGACGCCGAAGGCAACCCCGTCCCGGGCATCTACGCCACCGGCTGGATCAAGCGCGGCCCGGTGGGGCTTATCGGCCACACCAAGGGCGACGCCCTGGAAACCATCGGCTTCCTGCTGGAAGACCGCCTCACGCTGCCGGCAGCCAGCAACCCTGATCCGCAGGCCATCATCGAATTGCTGGAGGAACGCGGCATCGAGTACACCACGTGGGAGGGCTGGAACAGGCTCGATGCCCACGAGGCTGGCCTCGGCGCCGCCTGGACTGGACCGGAAGGCCTGGACCACGTGGTCCGCGAGCGCATCAAGGTGGTTCCGCGCGAGGACATGATCCGCATTTCCCGCGGCTGAGATCCCGCTCCCGCCGGGGGCCGGTGCCCGCTACAATGGCGAGCATCCCCTGGCCGGCGTGCTGACGCCGTGTCCTAAGACATCACAGCAGCGCAGCAGCACAGGAGTTCGATGAAGAACCTCACCCAGCCGGAGCCGCTGCAGCGCAGTGCCCTCGCCGCCCACGAGAAACTCGACGGCGGCCGGTTTCCTGACGCCCCCGACACACCCGGCCTGCGCTCGCTGATCAGGGAGTCCTGGCTGCGCTCCGCCGGGTTCAAGGCCAACCCGGACAACCCCGCCGCGCCGCTGGCCATGGACCACGATGAACTTGAGGACTACCGGAGCCGGCATCCGCTGGCCACCATCATGCCGGTCATCAACAAACTCCTGGTCCAGCCAAGCCACGACACCGGACTCCTGGTGGCGGTGGGTGACGAGGTGGGCCGGCTGCTGTGGGTGGACGGGGATCCGTCGCTGCAGCGCCGCGCGGAAGGCATGATGTTCGTTGCCGGCGCCGACTGGTCCGAAGCTACCGTCGGCACCAGCGCCCCGGGCACTGCCCTGGCGTTGGGCCGCGGGATCCAGATCGCCGGCGCCGAGCACTACCAGCGGGCCGTCCATCCCTGGAGCTGCACTGCCGTCCCCTTCCACGACCCCGATTCCGGCGCGCTGCTGGGGGTTGTGGACATCACCGGAACGGCGGCCGCCGTGGCCCCGCACACCCTGTCCCTGGTGGAGGCCACCGTGGCGGCAGCCCAGGCGCAGCTGCGGGTGGAACGGCTCCAGGCCGCAGCGCAGCTGGCGGCCGCGCCGGTACGACGCCGGTCCACGGCGTCCGCGGCCCGCGCACCGGGCGCTGGTGCCCGCGAGGGGAGCCTGTACCGCAACAGCCTCCAGTTGCTGGGCCGCGATCAGGCACTGCTGAGCATTGACGGCAGGACCGTTGCGCTGTCCGCCCGGCACAGCGAGATCCTGGCCCTGCTGGGCACGCACCCGGATGGGCTGAGCGCCGAGGAACTGTGCGTCCTGCTCTACCCGGCGGAGGGTTCCAGCATCACCCTGCGGGCCGAAATGGTGCGCCTGCGGAAGGTCCTGCAGCAGCTCAACCCCGGCGCCGTGCCCGAATCCAGGCCCTACCGGCTCCCGCTGGACCTGGTGCCGGACAGCGGCCAGGTGCTCAGCTGCCTGCAGCGCGGCGCACACCGCATTGCGCTGGAAATCTACCGCGGTGCGGTGCTGCCGCGGTCCGAGGCGCCGGGCATCGTCGACCTCCGGAACAAGGTCTCGTCACTCCTGCGCGAGGCTGTCCTCACGGACGGCAGTGCCGATTCGCTGCTCCGGTACGCCGCGCTCCCCGAGGCAAGGGACGACGTCGGGATCCGCCGTGCCGCACTCCGCCTCCTGCCGCCGCGCTCACCCAAGCGGGCCGCTGTCGTCGCCGAACTGGAACGGCTGGAAGCCGAACTCGGCGCCTAGCTCCCTACTCGGTGTGGGCCCACGACTGCAGGGTTCCCTGACCGAGCTTGCGAGGTTAGGGGGCAGGTGGGGACTGACGTTGCAACCTTGCTGCAACCCCCCTGCTCCTACGCTGGCTGCATCGGCTCATCCCGTACGGGAAAGCCTTCTGCACAGCAAAGGAGCTACGCAATGACCGTTTACGCACAGCCGGGTACCGAGGGCTCGAAGGTCACCTTCAAGGACCGTTACGAGAACTGGATCGGCGGCGAATGGGTGGCCCCGGTCAAGGGCCAGTACTTCGAAAACATCACCCCGGTGACGGGCAAGGCGTTCTGCGAAGTGGCCCGCGGCACCGCAGAGGACATCGAACTCGCACTGGACGCCGCACACAAGGTTGCACCGTCCTGGGGCAAGACGTCCGTGGCCGAGCGCGCCGCCATCCTGAACAGGATCGCGGACCGCATCGATGAAAACCTCGAAATGCTGGCTGTCGCCGAATCCTGGGACAACGGCAAGCCCATCCGCGAAACCCTCAACGCCGACCTCCCGCTCGCCGCCGACCACTTCCGCTACTTCGCCTCCGCGGTCCGGGCCCAGGAAGGCTCCCTGTCACAGCTCGACGACGACACCACCGCGTACCACTTCCACGAGCCGCTGGGGGTGGTGGGCCAGATCATCCCCTGGAACTTCCCCATCCTGATGGCCGTCTGGAAGCTGGCCCCGGCACTGGCCGCCGGCAATGCCGTGGTGCTCAAGCCCGCCGAGCAGACGCCGTCGTCCATCCTGGTCCTGATGGAGCTCATCGGCGACCTGCTGCCCGCCGGCGTGGTCAACGTGGTCAACGGCTTCGGCGTGGAGGCCGGCAAGCCCCTCGCCTCCAGCTCCCGGATCCGCAAGATCGCCTTTACCGGAGAGACCACCACCGGCCGCCTGATCAGCCAGTACGCCAGCCAGAACCTGATCCCGGTCACCCTGGAGCTCGGCGGCAAGAGCCCGAACATCTTCTTCGGCGACGTTGCCCAGGCCGACGACGCCTTCTACGACAAGGCCCAGGAAGGGTTCGCCCTGTTCGCGTTCAACCAGGGCGAAGTCTGCACCTGCCCGTCCCGCGCCCTGGTGCAGGAAGACATCTATGACTCCTTCATGGCCGATGCCGTGGCCCGCGTGGAGAAGATGGTGCAGGGCAACCCGCTGGACACCGAGACCCAGGTGGGCGCGCAGGCCTCGAACGACCAGCTCGAGAAGATCCTCTCCTACATCGACATCGGAAAGCAGGAGGGCGCAAAGATCCTCACCGGCGGAGCCCGCGCCGAACTGCCGGGAGACCTGGCCGGCGGCTTCTACGTCCAGCCCACCGTCTTCGAAGGCCACAACCGGATGCGGATCTTCCAGGAGGAGATCTTCGGACCCGTGGTGGCAGTGACGAAGTTCAGCGATTACAACGACGCCATGGGCATCGCCAACGACACCCTCTACGGACTCGGCGCCGGCGTCTGGTCCCGCAACGGCAACATCGCCTACCGCGCCGGCCGCGAAATCCAGGCCGGCCGCGTCTGGGTCAACAACTACCACGCCTACCCGGCGGGTGCCGCGTTCGGCGGCTACAAGTCCTCAGGCATCGGCCGCGAGAACCACGCGATGATGCTGGACCACTACCAGCAGACCAAGAACCTGCTGGTCAGCTACAACGAGAACAAGCTGGGCTTCTTCTAAGCCCGGATCCACCCCTCCATCAACGCAAGGATCGCCAATGACGACGACAATGCAAGCAGCAGTGGTCAACACCTTCGGTACCGACCTCCAGGTCCAGGAACTGCCCGTCCCCACCCCCGGTCCGGGGGAGGCCCTGGTGAAGGTCCTCACCACCGGCGTCTGCCACACCGACCTCCATGCCGCGGAAGGCGACTGGCCCGTCAAGCCCACGCCGCCGTTCGTGCCCGGCCACGAAGGCGTCGGTGAAGTGGTGGCCCTCGGCGAAGGCGTCACCGACCTCGCCGTTGGCGACATGGTGGGCAACGCCTGGCTGTGGTCCGCCTGCGGTGACTGCCAGTACTGCCGCACCGGCTGGGAAACCCTGTGCGAGGCACAAAAGAACGGCGGCTACAGCGTGGACGGGTCCTTTGGCGAGTACATGCTCGTCAACACCCGGTACGCCGCCCGCATACCGGCGGGATCCGACCCCGTCGAGGTGGCGCCGGTGCTCTGCGCCGGCGTCACCGTCTACAAGGGCCTGAAGATGACGGAGGCGCAGCCCGGACAGTGGGTCACCATCTCCGGGATCGGCGGGCTGGGCCATATTGCCGTGCAGTACGCCGTTGCCATGGGCCTTCGGGTGGCCGCCGTGGACATCGCCGATGACAAGCTCGCACTGGCGAAGGCCCACGGGGCGGAGCTGACGGTCAATGCCCTGCACGAGGACCCGGCGGAGGTGATCCAGCGCGAGACAGGAGGTTGCCATGGGGTGCTGGTTACTGCGGTGCACCCTTCAGCGTTCGGGCAGGCCATCGGCATGGCCCGCCGTGGCGGCACCATTGTGTTCAACGGGCTGCCGCCGGGCGACTTCCCGGCGCCGATCTTCGAGATTGTGCTCAAGGGCCTGACGGTCCGCGGCTCCATCGTGGGTACCCGGCAGGATTTGGAGGAGGCCCTGGACTTCTACGCCCAGGGGAAGATTCACCCCACCGTCTCAGTCCGGGAACTGTCAGATGTCAACGCGGTCTTCGATGAGATGAAGCACGCAAAGATTGACGGCCGCGTGGTCCTGAGGTTCTGATGTCCCCGGACAGCCTGCAGGCCGCCGTGACGCTGCCCGGGGAGGACTTCTCCCGGGTGGCGCTCACGCCGGACGCTGCTGACCTGCTGCGCCTGCTGTGGCTTCAGCACGGACCGCTGATGTTCCACCAGTCCGGCGGCTGCTGCGACGGATCCTCGCCGATGTGCTACCCGGCGGGCGAATTCCAGACGGGCGATGCGGATGTCCTGCTGGGGCTGTTCGACCTGTCCGGCGGGCTGGAGCCGCAGCCCCTCGAATTCTGGATGTCCCGGGAGCAGTTCAACTACTGGAGCCACACCCACCTGACCGTGGATGTGGTACCCGGAAGGGGCAGCGGCTTCTCCGTGGAGGCGCCGGAAGGCAAGCGCTTCCTGATCCGCTCCACCTTGATGGACTGGCCGGCTTAAGCAGAAACCGGCGAATCCATTGATTCGGTTCAAAAGCGCTTGGGGCCCTCACTTTGAGGGTCCCAAGTGCTTTTGGCAGAACAAAGTTCTGCACTTTAGCCATCTCACTATTCGGGACGATTGTGACCGTCCACTGGATGGACACTACGGTTGATAGGTCTGTTTCCTTCACAAATCAGGATTGTGATCCCTATGAACCTTCTCCGGACCAAACCCATCGAGCAGTCGATTGCCGACGCCGATGAACCCGGACGCAAGCTCAAGCGCTCCCTCAGCACGTGGGACCTGATGATCATGGGCGTCGCTGTTGCCGTCGGCGCCGGCATCTTCTCCGTGGGTGCCAAAGCCGCCGCCAACTTTGCCGGCCCGGCCGTGACCGTGTCCTTCGCCATCGCCGCCGTTACCTGCGCGCTGGCCATCATGTGCTACGCCGAGTTCGCCACCGCCATTCCGGTGGCCGGATCAGCCTACGTGTTCACCTACGCCACCATGGGTGAGCTGCTCGCCTGGATCATCGGCTGGAACCTGATCCTTGAGCTCTTCACGGCCGCGGCAGTGATCGCCAAATACTGGGGCATCTACCTCAGCAAGGTGTTCGCCCTGATGGGCGCCGACGTTCCGCCGGCGCTGACCATCGGCGGCGTGGACCTGTACTGGGGCGCCTTCCTGATCGTGGCCATCTTCACCGTGCTGCTGGTGCTGGGAACCAAGCTCTCCGCCCGGGTGGGCAACATCTTCACCCTGATCAAGATCGGCGTCGTTCTCTTCGTGATCGTCGTGGGCTTCACCTACGTCAAGGTCGAAAACTACGCCCCGTTCGTCCCCGCGGCTGAGCCCACCGGCGGCACCGGCGCCGCAGACGTCCTGAAGCAGTCCTTCTTCGGCTTCCTGACCGGAGCCGCACCGGCGCAGTACGGCACCCTCGGCATCTTCGCCGGCGCCGCGCTGGTGTTCTTCGCCTTCATCGGCTTCGACGTGGTGGCCACCTCCGCCGAGGAAGTCAAGAACCCGCAGAAGACCCTTCCCCGCGGCATCTTCGGCGGCCTGGCCGTGGTGACGCTCCTCTATATCCTCGTCTCGCTGGCCCTGACCGGCATGGTGTCCTACACGCAGCTGGCCGAAGCAGAGAACCCCACCCTCACCACCGCCTTCGAGGCCGTGGGTGATACTTCCGCTGCCAAGGTCATCGCCTTCGGATCGCTGATCGGCCTGACCACCGTGATCATGGTGCTCCTCATGGGGCTGTCCCGCGTGGTCCTGGCCATGAGCCGCGACGGCCTCCTGCCGCGCTCCCTGTCCAAGACCAGCGACAAGCGCTCCACCCCGGTGCGGCTGCAGATCATCTGCGGCGCGGCAGTTGCCCTGGTGGCCGGCCTGACCAACGTGGACCTGCTCGAGGAAATGATCAACATCGGCACCCTCTCCGCCTTCGTGGTGGTGAGCCTGGGAATCCTGGTGCTGCGCCGCAAGCGCCCCGACCTGAAGCCGTCCTTCCGGGTTCCGTTCGGCAAGGTCCTCCCGGTGGTCTCCGCCGTGCTGTGCCTCTACCTGATGACCAACCTGGCCGTGGAGACCTGGATCTTCTTCGCTATTTGGCTGGCCATCGGCCTGGCAATCTACTTCGCCTATGGCCAGCGGCACTCGCGCCTGAACGAACGCTTCAGCGCCGCCAACGCCGCAGTCAACGGCAGCGCCACCGGGTCCGAGTCCGGTGACGAGGACGAACTGACCCGCGCCTGACCTGCTCCTGCCAATGCCCGCCCGGCTGCCGTCCGGGCGGGCATTCGCCTGTCCCGCTCCGGGATGGAGCCCGCTCTTAGGATGGATGCATGGCACGCCCCACACGACCCGAACGCAAAGCTGAACTGCTGGGCGCCATCCAGGACTACCTGATGGACAAGTCCCTCACCCAGCTGACGTTCCGGAGCCTGGCCGAGGGCCTGGGCATGAGTTCCTACGTGCTGGTGTACCACTTCGGCAGCAGGGACCAGCTGATCAACGACATTGTGGTGTCCATCGAGTCCCGGCTGGACCGGCTGCGCAGCACCGACGTGCGTGATATCGACCGGGAAGCCTGGCGTGCTTTCCTCCTCGATTCCTGGCAATGGACCATGGCCCAGCGCAACCGGCACCTGACCCGCCTGGAATTCGAGGCCGCAGCCCAGGACATCGTGGCGGCCGAACCCCGCGGGACCTCCCGGGAACATTTCCGCATGCTGCACCACCAGACGCGCGACTGGCTGATGGTGCAGGGCATCGAGGAAGAATTCGCGGACACCGACGCCCGGCTTTTCACGTCCACGTTCTACGGGCTGCAGTTCGACTTCGTGGTGATGAACGAGCCCGAGGCCGCCACCCAGGCGTTCGAACTGATGCTGACGGTGTTCTTCAACAACCTCGAGACCCGGCTGGCGGCCGCCGGGCAGTAAGCGTCACGGGGCTGCGTACCGGCCCACCCACTCCACCAGGGGACGCAGCTCCCGCCACCTGCGGGCAATTTCGTCGCTGGCCGCCGTCGTGGATGCCCACCCGGGCCGCCCCAGCTCGACCCCCGCGGACAGCGACTTATGCTTGAGCAGCTCCGCCCGAGGGTGGTCCTTGCCGAAACCCCGGGGGACTGTCTTAAGCTTCTCGCCCTCAATGGCGAACCCCGCGCCGGCCAGTGAATCCACTATGTCCTGCAGCCCGGACCCGCTGGCGGAGGCATCTGCAGCAGCCCGGAACCGGGCCAGCTGGGCAGGCGTGTGCGAGTGGTAGCCGCCGCCCACCAGCAGCCCGTCGGCGCTGACCTGGAGGTAGAAGCCAACCCCTTCCTGCCGGGTGGCGAAGGCGCCCTGGGCGGTCTTGTACGGGGATTTATCCTGTGCGAACCGGACGTCCCGGTAGGGCCGGAACAGTTTAGCTGGCCCGAATTCGGGCTCAAGCCCGGCCAGGAGAAGCTCCAGCGGCTCGCGGACCGCGGAATCATAGGTGGACTTGTGCTCCAGCCACCACTCACGGTTGTTGTTGTCTTCGAGTTCCTCGTAGAAGCGGAAGGCCTCCGGCGGAATCCCTGCGAAAGTGTCCATGTACGGAGCCTAGGGCCGGCAGGCACCGGGGAACAGTGGACCGGCAGCCGTATGTGCACAACGCAGAAGGTGCGGGCGGGTAGGTGTACAAACGCAGAACACCCCGCCCGGAAAAATCCGTGGCGGGGTGTCTGCGTTGCGGCGCGGAGGCCGTAACCGGGCTAGACCTTGTTGGCTGCCTCGGCGTCGGATTCCGTCTGGCCGGCAGCGCCGAGGTTGGCGCGCAGCTTGGCGCCGAGCTCGGCGTCAACGTGGGTCCAGTACTGGATGGCGCGTTCCTTGATGTCGGCGCGCTTTACGCCGCCCACGGCACCGGTGATGGTTTCCAGGAAGCGGGCCTTCGTGGCTTCGTCGTAGACTTCGCGGTACAGCGCGCCGGCCTGGACGAAGTCGCCGTCCTCAGCGTGGAGGGAGTGCGCAGCGAGGGTCAGCTCGCCGTCGTTCTCCCAGCCGCCGGCCGCGTTCTGCGGCTCAACAGCAGCCGGGCCGCCGAAGGTGTTCGGGGCGTAGACCGGAACGGAAGGCGCGTTGAACAGGAACCGCCCCTGGCCGTCCTGGCTGTAGTTGTTGACCTCGTTCTTCGGCTGGTTCACCGGGATCTGGGCGTGGTTGGTGCCAACGCGGTAGCGGTGGGCGTCAGCGTAGGAGAAGATGCGGGCCTGCAGCATCTTGTCCGGGGACGCGGCGATGCCCGGCACGAAGTTCGACGGCGCAAAGGTGGCCTGCTCGATCTGCGCGAAGTAGTTCTCCGGGTTCCGGTTCAGCTCCATGGTGCCCACCTTGATCAGCGGGTAGTCACCGTGCGGCCAGACCTTGGTCAGGTCGAACGGGTTGAAGCGGTAGGTCTTGGCATCCTCGTACGGCATGACCTGGACGTGCAGGTCCCAGGAGGGGAGGTTGCCCGCTTCGATGTTCTCGTGCAGGTCGCGAATGTAGAAGTCCGCGTCGGAACCGGCCAGGGCTTCGGCTTCGTCGGAGGTCATGCTCTTCACGCCCTGGTTGGACTTGAAGTGGTACTTGACCCAGAAACGCTCGCCCTCGGCGTTGATCCACTGGTAGGTGTGCGAGCCGTAGCCCTGCATTTCACGCCAGGAAGCCGGCAGGCCGCGGTCACCCATCAGCCAGGTGACCTGGTGGGCGGACTCGGGGGACAGGGTCCAGAAGTCCCACTGCATGTCGGCGTCGCGCAGGTGGGTGCCCGGCAGGCGCTTCTGGGAGTGGATGAAGTCCGGGAACTTGATGCCGTCGCGGATGAAGAACACCGGGGTGTTGTTGCCCACGAGGTCGTAGTTGCCCTCGGAGGTGTAGAACTTCACGGCGAAGCCGCGCGGGTCACGCCAGGTGTCGGGGGAGCCGCTCTCGCCGGCAACGGAGGAGAAGCGGATCAGCATCTCGGTCTCGGCGCCCGGCTGCAGGAAGGCGGCCTTCGTGTACTTGGAGATGTCCTCGGTGGCCTTGAACGTACCGAATGCGCCGCCGCCCTTGGCGTGCACTACGCGCTCCGGAACCCGCTCGCGGTTGAACTGGGCGAGCTTTTCCACCAGGTAGTGGTCAGTCAGGATGATGGCGCCGTCGGCACCAACTGACTTCGAGTGGGCATCGGACGTAACCGGTGCGCCCGACTGTGTGGTCGAAATGGCAGTCATTGTTCTCCTATTTCTCGTTTATCTGTAGGGGAGGATTGAAAGTTTGTTTCTGGGACTGCTGGCAGTCCTGGCAGATGCCTTGGTACATGACGTCGGCGATCTGGATGGTCATCGGCTTGGCGTCCGGATTCCAGTGGGGGGTGAGGCAGGGAGCGTGGCCGACTGCGCAGTCCACATCCTCCACGCGTCCGCAGCTGATGCAGATGGCGTGGTGGTGGTTGTCGTCCACCCGCGTTTCATAGAGCGCGGGGGAGTGGGGAGGCTCGAACCGGCGGAGCATGTGCAGGTCCGTCAGGTCTCCGAGTACCACGTAGACGGACTGTGCCGTCAGTTCCGGAAGCTCGGCGCGGGCTGCAGCCAGGATGCTTTCGGCGGGGGAGTGGGGGTGGCTTTCGACGGCGGCGAGTACAGCGAGCCGCTGCTTGGTCACCCTGCGGCCGTGGGCACGCAGGGCTGCAGCCCAAGCGTCCTGGCCGTCAAAGTGTTCCGTCATGAAACCCATTAGACCACTTATTCTGACTATCTCACAATAAGGCGTGGCTTACCTCAAAGCGTGGCGGACCTGCGGCTTTGCCGGCCGGGCCAGGGGCGGCCCACTACTGTGGCAGGGTGGGGAAACTGCTGGCCGACATCACACCGCTGCGCGAAAGCCCGGAGTTCCGCCGGCTCTGGCTGGGTTCGGCGGTCTCTGCCGTCGGCAGCCAACTCACCCTCGTGGCGGTGAGCCTTGAGGTCTACAGGCTGACCCAGGACAGCTTCTACGTGGGACTGTTGGGCATCTTCGCATTGGTTCCCCTGGTGATCGGCGGCCTGCTGGGCGGAGCCATCGCGGACTCGCATGACCGGCGCAAGGTGGCGCTGCTGGCCACCACGGTGCTGTGGCTGACCACAGGCCTCATCGCACTCCAGTCCTGGCTCCACGTGGGGAACGTCTGGGTGCTCTATTTGCTGGTGGCGCTGCAGAGCGGTGCGCAGGCCATCAACCAGCCTGCCCGGAGCGCCATCATCCCCATGCTCATCCGCAAGGAACTCCTGCCTGCCGCCAACGCCCTCAGCATGCTGGTGTTCGGCCTCGCCATGACCGCCGGCCCGCTGCTGGCGGGCGTCCTGGTGGCCTGGATCCGCTTCGGGTGGACGTATACCATCGACTTCGCGAGCTTCGCCTTCGTCCTCTGGGCCGTGTACCGGCTCCCGCCCCTGGCCCCGCAGGAGCCCGCAGCAAACCGGGCATCAGGTCGGTCGTCGAAGGATTCCGCTTCCTGGGAACCCGGCCCAACCTCCGGATGACCTTCGTGATTGACCTCGTAGCCATGATCCTGGCCCAGCCGCGCGCCCTGCTCCCAGCCGTCGCCGCGCTGATGATCGGCGGCGGCGAGAAGACAGTGGGCATCCTGCTCGCGTGCACCGCCGTCGGGGCCTTCCTCGCCGGCCTGTTCTCCGGGCCGCTGGGCACCGTACGCGCCCAGGGAACCGCGGTGGTTTTCTCCGTGATGGGCTGGGGCGCGTCCATCGCAGGATTCGGCCTGGTGGTGCTCCTCGCGGGCAGGGCGGACGGCGAAACGGCCACCCCGTGGCTGCTGCCCGCGGCGCTGTGCTGCGTGCTGGCGGGCGTGGCAGATTCGGTCAGCAGCGTCTTCCGCAACACCATCCTCCAGGCCGCCACGCCGGACCACCTGCGCGGCCGGCTGCAGGGTGTGTTCATCGTGGTGGTGGCTGGCGGGCCGCGGGTTGGAGACCTCCTGGCCGGCGGCGCAACTAAGATCCTCAATGAGGGCTGGGTGCTGCTTTTCGGAGGCCTGCTCTGCATCGCGGGGGCCTGGACCGCGGCGAAGCTGCAGCCGGGTTTCCGCCGCTACGACTCGCGGAACCCGGCTCCGTAGCGATCCGTTCCCTTAGTAAGGAGGAATCGTGCACAAACATCACAACGGGCTCAAGACCGCGGCGCTGTTCGGCGTGCTCTGGGCGGTCCTGCTTGCCCTGGGCGCACTGATCGGGGCGGGGACGCGCAGCTCGGCGCCCATCTGGATCATGGCGCTCGTGGGCGTCGGCACCACGTTCTACGGCTACTGGAACAGCGACAAGATCGCCATCCGTTCCATGCAGGCCTTCGAGGTCTCCGAAGCCCAAGCGCCGCAGCTGTACCAGATAGTGCGGGAACTTTCCGTCCGGGCCAACCAGCCCATGCCGCGGATCTACGTCTCGCCCACCATGAACCCCAACGCCTTCGCCACCGGCCGGAATCCGCAGAACGCCGCCGTCTGCTGCACCAAAGGCATCCTCCAGCTCCTGGACGCCCGCGAACTCCGCGGCGTCCTGGGCCACGAACTCATGCATGTCTACAACCGCGACATCCTCACCTCATCGGTGGCGGCCGCCGTCGCCGGCGTCATCACGTCGGTGGGGCAGATGCTGCTCTTCTTCGGCGGCGGCGACCGGCGCAACAGCAACCCGCTGGCCATGATCGCCATGGCCCTGCTGGCGCCCTTTGCGGCGTCGCTGATCCAGATGGCCATCTCCCGCACCAGGGAGTACGACGCCGACGAGGACGGTTCGCAGCTCACGGGAGATCCGCTGGCGCTCGCCTCAGCCCTGGCCAAGATCGAGCGGGGCGTCACCATGGTTCCGCTGCCGCCGGACCAGCGGCTGGTCAACGCCTCCCACCTGATGATCGCCAACCCCTTCCGCGGCGGGGCCATGAACAAGCTGTTCGCCACCCACCCGCCCATGCGGGACCGGATCGCCCGGCTGGAACGCATGGCCGGCCGGCCGCTGCAGTAGCCGGACGGTCAGCTGCGGAAGTTCACGAACTGTAGGTCGGCTTCATCGAAGTCCTTCAGCAGCGCCATGGTGGCCTGAAGATCGTCGCGGGACTTGGACGTCACGCGCAGCTCGTCGCCCTGGATCTGGGACTTGACGGACTTGGGCGCTTCGTCGCGGATGATCTTGTTGATCTTCTTGGCGAGGTCCTGCGCGATGCCCTCCTTGATGGTGGACTCCAGGCGGAACTCCTTGCCCGAGGGGTAGGGCTCACCGGTGTCCAGGGACTTCAGCGAGATGCCGCGGCGGATCAGCTTGGACTGGAGGACATCCAGCACGGCAAGGACGCGCTCTTCCGAGTTGGCCTTCATGAGGATCTTTTCACCGCTGAAGTCCACCTCGGCCCCCACGCCCTTGAAGTCGTAGCGCTGGGCCAGTTCCTTCTGGGCCTGGTTCAGGGCGTTGGCCACTTCCTGCTTGTCCACTTTGCTTACGACGTCGAACGTTGACTCGCCTGCCATGACTCTCCTTATTCCGGCTGGAGCCCCGTCCGCGGACAGGGCACTATTCTCTGCATTCCAGACTAGTACGGTTGCTTCCCACCGGGGGGCCGAAGATTCACAGTTCCCTCTCAGCGGACACCCGGAGGGAACGAAGGCGGGGCGGGAACAGTTGTACGTGTTGGAAAGTCGCGAAGGGAACCGCCATGCACCGCAAAGCCGTCAGTTACGTCACCCGGACCACTTCGGCGGCCGCAGGAGCAGTGGCAACGGCAGCAACGTCCGTGGCGGCAGCCGCTGTTGCGGCGTCCATCGTCTTCAGTCCGGTGGCAGACGCATCCTCGCGCATGGCAGGAGTCAGTGAGGACCTTTTGCGGGCCGTGCAGCTGAACCAGATCACCGAGGAGCAGGCCATCAGGTTTGAGGCCAGGCTGGCCGGGAGGATCGCGGGCGAGGCCTGAAGCGCCCCCGTTTTCCGCGCCGTTCCGGGCTTTCCGGGGCGTCCGGCCACCCGATTCGATTCTTGGGCGGAAGTTCTGTAAAGTTGTCTTGCCCGCGGTTACAGGAAGCGGAACGGACCGGACTGGAAACAGAAAAGGGAAGTTTCTCAGACTGCAATCAGGGTCTTCTTATGAAGTTCGGCAGATTACCCGAGCGGCCAAAGGGGGCTGACTGTAAATCAGCTGGCAACGCCTACGGGGGTTCGAATCCCTCATCTGCCACCCAAGGAGAAGCCTCCGGAACCAACAGGTTCCGGAGGTTTTTTCGTTCCCCGGAACACCTTCTCCCGCGTCAGCTCCGGCCTGATCCGCCGTGTCAGACCGCCGTCGACATCCGTGTGGGACCGGGCGTAATCTGGCACCATCGGCGCACGTGCCCCGATGCCCTGCGTCGATATTCCATCGATGAAGGAGGATTCAATGAGTGCTGTACGCGAATTCATGACCACTGATGCGCGATGTATCAAGGAAAATGAGTCCCTCGTGGAAGCTGCCCGGACAATGCGTGACATGGACTGCGGCTCGCTGCCCATCTGTGGAGACGACGGCAAGCTGAAAGGCATGATCACCGACCGCGACATCGTGCTCAAGTGCGTCGCCGCCGGCCGGGACCCGGGGCAGGTGATGGCCCGCGAGCTCGCCTCCGGCACGCCGCACTGGATCGACGCCGACGCCAACGTGGATGCCGCCATCGACATGATGGAAAAGCACCAGATCCGCAGGCTCCCCGTGATCGCCGACCATAAACTAGTCGGCATCATCAGCCAGGGTGACATTGCCCGCAACTATTCTGAACACCGCGTAGGCGAACTGGTGGAACACATTTCGGAGCGCCACGGGGTGTAGCCGGCGCACCATGTCATGGCCTTGTCCGCGGATCCCTACCTTCAAGGTTCGGATCCGCGGACAAGCTTCTGAGAAACCGGGTTCGGGTGGGCCTGACGGTCCGTCAGTTGAGCGCGATCACCAGCATCTGGCTGGTCCCCGGAATGCAGGTCTGTAGGATGGCGCGGGGGAAGCCGCCGAAAACGGCGATGATGTCATTGGTGGTACCGGGGTTGGGGACCTGGCCCCGTCCCGTCACCTTGTACGTCCCGTAGCCGGGGATGCTCACCGTCTCGCCGACGCCGATCCCGGAGAACCGGGCCCAGCCGCCGCAGAAGTCGTGCTCGGTGATGAAGAGCGAGTAGCCGTCGTTCGGGGTGTAGTGGATGGGGCCGATGCAGGCATCCACCATTGACTGCCCGCCGGCGCCGGCAACATAGATGGTGCGTACGGCGGGGGCAGCCGGTGCAGCGGGTGCGGCCACGGGTGCGGGTGCCGGTGCAGCGGCGACGGGTGCCGGTGCTGCTGCAGGGATGGCCTCGGGAGCTGCCGCGGGCACAGCCACCGCGGGACCGGTCAACACGAGGACCTGCCCGGGGACGATGATGCTGTAGGTACCCAGCCCGTTGGCGGCCAGCATGGTGTCCATGTCGACGCCGTACCTGCCGGCAATGGCGCCGACGGTATCGCCCGCCACCACTGTGTACCGGTTGGAATCAGCTGCGGGTGCCGGTGCAGGTGCGGGTACTGGCTCAGGAGCCGGCGCGGGGACCGGATCGGGTGCCGCGGCGGCGGGTGCGGCGGCAGCCCCGGCCGGGGGTGCCGGCGCCGGATCCGCGGCAACCTGTTCGGTAGAAGCCGCCGGCGCGTCCCCGGCAGCGGCGGGTTGCGCTGCAGGTGCGGCATTGGCTACCTGGCCGGCCGTCGTCGTGCCTTGGTTCGGCGAACTGGTGATCGGGGTGGACGGGCCTGCCAAGGCTCCCACCCCCACGGCCGCCACTACTGCCGCAGTTGCCATCCCGGCCCAAAGCCTGTTGCTGATAGCCGGGCGGCCGGGCGTGATGGTGTCGCGGGGTTCGTCGGTGGCGAAGCTTCTGCTGCTGGGATCGGTAGTGACGTATGGCTGGTTCATGGTGGCCCATCCGGGTGCGCTCCCGCCGCCGGGCACAAAAAGCCGGCTTCGGCAGGAAGAATTAAGATCTGACGCGCCGTAGCTGCCCATAGCGGGGGCCGCGCGGTGCGTGCGATGAGGCCGGCCGCATACCCAGAAAATGCGGGGGGCTCCTTATGGCGGCGGAGGGCCCGGGGAGCAAACCCGGGGAACCGCCGGTGCGTGGTGCTGTCCTAGGAATCCCGAGTCTAGGAAGCCGGGGAACAGCCCGGCATCAGTAGGAATTACCCGACTTTTCCAGCCCGCTACTTGGCCGCCGCCGGCCCGCGTACTCAGGAACCGGCCGCCACATACCTGCGGGCACCGCTCAGAGGGTCCGGTTTTCCTTCAGCTCAGCGATCTCGCGGCGGAGTGCGGAGATCTCGGCCACCAGCTCCGCAACCTCGGCGCGGACGGGTTCCTCGACGGCCTCGGCCACTGACTCCGCCGTGTCCTCCACCCGCTGCACCAGCCACGAAGCAATCGACGCGGTGACCACGCCGAGTACCGCAATTCCGCTCATCATCAGCGCTGCCGCCACCATCCGGCCGATCGGGGTCACCGGGTAGAGGTCGCCGTAGCCCACGGTGGTGATGGTGGTGATGGCCCACCAGAGCGCGTCGCCGAAGGTGACAATCTTCGCGTCCGGTGCGGACTGCTCCACATCCAGGACGGCGAGCGCACCTACGAAGATGAGCATTCCTGCGGAACCGGCCACGTAAGTAACTACGCGTCCCCGCAAGGTCTCGCCCACGGTCCGGTGGAGCACGGACAGCAGCGTGACCAGCCGGAGCAGGCGCAGCGGCCGGAAGAACGGAAGGGCGACAATGAGGAGTTCGTGGAGGTTCCGGACGAACCAGTCCCACCGGCGGGGTGCCAGCCACAGGTTGGCCGCATAGTCGACGGCAAACACTATCCAGGTGGCCCACATGACCGCTTCCAGCCAGCTCGCGCCGCTGCCTTCAAGACGGCCGATCACCTGCCACGCGTACGCTGCCAGGAAGATGAGCGCAGTGCCCATCAGCGGCCATTCCGCCAGGTCCCGGTAGCGTTGGTGCGTCATGCTGGAAATCCTACGTGCACGGCCGGCGTGGGGGACCTCCTCACTGGCCTGCCCGGCAAAGTTACCAGCGGGTAACATCGAGTCATGCACCTTCTCCTGAGGACCCTGCTCCTGCTGTTCCGTTCAGCCCGCCGCCGTCCGCTCACCGTTTGGGACAGTGCTTCACTGCCGCTGCGGGTCCTGCCCACGGATATCGACATCGCCATGCACGTCAACAACGGCATGTACCTGTCCCTCATGGACCTGGGCAGGTTCGACCTGATGGTGCGCAGCGGCGTGTGGACGCGGATGAGGCGGCGTGGCTGGAGTCCCGTGGTGGCGGCTGAGACCATTGCCTTCCGGAAGTCGTTGCAGCTCTGGCAGCACTACAGCATCGAAACCCGCATCATCGGGCTGGACACCAAGGCCATCTTCTTCGAGCAGCGGATGGTGGCCGACGGCGAGATTTACGCGCGTGCCTATATCGCCACCCGGCTGGTGGGCAGGTCCGGTCCGGTCAGCCAGGAGGAGATCCTCCGCGAGTTCGGCCAGCCGCCCGCGGACCTGGTGCTGCCCGAGTGGATCCACGAATGGCGCGAATCCAGCCAGTTGCCCGGAAGCCGCACGCCGGCTCCGCACGCCTGGCCGTAACGCCGGCTCCGCACGCCTGGCCTAAATGCCTGGTCCCAGCGCCAGCCCGCAATGGGTTCTGAACCAACGGCGCCGGCTACGCGCCGACGTCGCGCTGCTCAAGGGCGACGGCGGCCAGCACCACCAGTGCCGCGGAGATGCCCCAGAGCCACCCGGCAGCAACCCAGTCGGCCCCATTGACCATGGGGGAGTTGCCGTAGGCCCAGTGGTAGGGGCTGACCCTGAGCAGCCACTCCACGTCCGGGCTTTGCCTGCCGACGGCGTTGAACACGTAGCCGAGCACCGCCACCGCCGCTCCTGCCGCGAGCCCGTAGGTGCGGCGTCCGGTCGCTGCGCCGACGAACAGTGCCGAGGTTCCCGTGAGCAGGCCAAGCCCGGCGAACAGCACCACGGCGCCGAAGAGGTTGGCGGGATCGATGTCCAGCTGCGAGGGGCCGTTCAGCAGGGCGACGATGACGAAGGCCAGGGCGGACAGCACCAGCACCCGCAACAGCAGCGCCAGTGCGCGTTCCAGGACTACCTGCACCCGCCGCACGCCGTGGGCCAGCGTCAGTTCAAGCTGTCCTGACTCCTCATCGCCGCCCACGGCAGCTGCGCCCCAGGCCACGGTGGCGATGCTCATGAGGAGGAAGCCGATCAGCCCGAACAAAGTTGCCTGCGTGTAGCCGGGGCCGGAAGCGATCTGATCGTAATTCAGGGCGCGGGTCATCTCCGCCGGCAGGGCGTTGATCATGTCCTGCATCTGGTCGCTGCCGCCGATGGAGGGGTACAGCGGGAGGTACAGGAACGCCGCCGCAGCGAGCCCGGCTGCCCAGGCCAGGGTGGAGCGCCACGAATCGAAGAAGGCCCGCCGAAAGAGCGGAAGCCTGGTACCCGCGGGATGGCTCACCGGCTTTCCTTCCGTGGTGTGGCGTACATCTTCAGCACGGACTCCTCAAGGTCGGGCTCCTCCAGCACAAGGTCGGTCAGCTCAAGCCGTCCCAGCGCATGGAGCAGCGGCTGGATGGCGCCCTCGAGGACCGCGGACAGGGTGACCCCGCCGTTGGACTCCAGCACCTCGATGTTCCCGATGCCTGGCACGGCCGTGAGCAGCGCTACGGCGTCGGGCGCCGCTGTGTGGGAGGCCGTGAAGCGGAGGTGCCGCACTGCGCTCTCCCGCAGCCCCGTGACGGATTCGACGGCGATGATGCGGCCGTCGCGGAGGATGGCCACCGTGTCAGCGGTCTGCTGGATCTCGCTGAGGACGTGGGAGCTGAGGAACACGGTCTGCCCGTTGTGGCGGGCCTCGCGCAGCATGGCGTGGAACTCCTGCTGGATCAGGGGGTCCAGCCCGCTGGTGGGTTCGTCCAGCACCAGCAGTTCCGGCTGGTGCATGAAGGCCTGCACCAGGCCGAGTTTTTGCTTGTTGCCCTTGGACAGCTTGCGGGTGTGCCGGTCCAGGTCGAGGTCCAGCCGCTCCGCGAGTTCATCAATCCTGCCGGGCGGCACCGGTCCGCTGACCGCTTCATAGTGGGCCAGCAGCTTCCGCCCCGTCACCCGGCCTTCGAGGAAGAGCTCGCCGGGGAGGTAGCCGATGCGGCGGCGCAGGTCCGGCCCGCCCGCCCGGGGGTCCTGGCCCAGGACCCGCACCTCACCGCCGTTGGGGCGGATGATGTCCAGGAGGCAGCGCATGGTGGTGGTCTTGCCCGCGCCGTTGGGGCCGATCACACCGAAAACACTGCCGGCCTGCACCTCAAAGTCGACGCCGTGCAGGACTTCGCGGCGGCCAAAGCTCTTGGTCAGGGAATGCGCGGAGACCGCGATGTCCATGCTGCCCTCCCGGGTGCCGCTGCGGGGCTGATGACCACAGGGTAAGCCCCCGGAGCGGCGGTGTACATGTGCAGGGCCGGGTTATTCCCGATGACGCGTGCAGCGAACAGCCACGCACCGCGGCGGCATCCCGCGTACCGTTATTCCATGGCAACCCTTGACATCACAGGTGAACAGTTCGCATCGACGATCGAAGGCAACGACATTGTCCTGGTCGACTTCTGGGCAGAATGGTGCGGTCCGTGCAAGCAGTTCGGGCCCACGTACTCGGCAGTTTCCGAGAAACACCCGGACGTCCTCTTCACCAAGGTGGACACCGAAGCCGAGCAGCAGCTCGCCGCGGAGGCAGGCATTTCCTCCATCCCCACCCTGATGGCCTTCCGCGAAAAGGTGCTGGTGTTCTCCCAGCCCGGCGCGCTGAACGCCCAGCAGCTGGAACAGGTGGTGGACGCCGTGAAGGCCCTGGACATGGAGGAAGTCCACGCCCACGTGGCCAAGCAGCGTGAAGAGGCTTCAGCCGCGGCCAAGCCCTCAGGTCCCCAGGACGGCTCGCAGATCCCGGACCTGTAAAAAATCCTTAAACGAAGAGCGGGACCTCCCCAGGGAGGTCCCGCTCTTTTGGTTTCAAGGGCCCGCTAGAGGCGTTCCACCGTGGCGGGCTCGGCCAGCAGGGCGCTCAGCGATTCGTTGAGGTCCTGCACCGCGGTCCCCTTCGAATGCTTGGCCAGGTCCTCCTCGGAGGCCCACTGTTCGGTCAGGACCAGCTTTTCCTCCGTGGCTTCCGTCAGTTCGTAACGGATGCAGCCAGGCTCGTTCACCACCTCGTCGATGGCGATTTCCAGGGCCAGCTTCACGCGGAAGAACTCGCCCTCGTTGGGGATGAACGTTGCCTGCAGGTCGATCGGTGCACTCATGGATTTCACAATACCGGGCGCCGGCGCCGCTTCCCGCCGTGTTGCGGCGGACATGCGACAGGGATGCTGTCATTGCCGCCTCCCTGTTGGTAGCGTGCCTGCATGCGTGCATACACAGCCGGGGACACTGACGTTCCGCTGCTCGAGGAGACCATTGGTGCGAACTTCGAGCGGGTGGCCGCCAGGTTCCCGTACCACGACGCCCTGATCGAGGCGGCGCCGGTGCCCGGCGCCGACGCGCGCCGCTGGAGCTACAGCAAGATGAACGACGACGTCGACCGGCTGGCCCGCGCGCTCCTCACCCTGGGCGTGGCCAAGGGGGAGCGGGTGGGCATCTGGAGCCCCAATTGCGCCGAGTGGACGCTGCTGCAGTACGCCACCGCAAAGGTGGGAGCCATCCTGGTCAACGTGAACCCCGCGTACCGCAGCCACGAGCTTGAATTCGTGGTGAAGCAGAACGGGATGCGGACCCTCGTGACCGCGCCGTCGGACACCAACAGCGATTACGTGGGCATGGCGCGGCAGGCGCTCGCCGTCTGCCCGGAGCTGCGGGAACTGGTGTTCCTGCCGGTTCCGGGCGGGGACGTGGACGACGCCGTGTCCCCGCTCAGCGACGCGGAGCAGACGTACGCAGAGCTGCTCAAGCGGGCTGACGCCGTCGGGCACTCCGCCCTGAAGGCGCGTATGGCGGAACTGGATCCGCACGATCCCATCAACCTGCAGTACACGTCCGGCACCACGGGTTTCCCCAAGGGCGCCACCCTCACGCACCACAACATCCTGAACAACGGCTTCGCTATCGGGGAACTGCTGGGCTACACCGAGCACGACCGTGTGGTGATCCCGGTGCCGTTCTACCACTGCTTCGGGATGGTGATCGGCAACCTCAACGCCCTGAGCCACGGCGCCGCCACCATCATCCCCGGCCGCGGGTTCTCGCCGGCCGCGGCGCTGGAGGCGGTTCAGGATTTCGGCGGCACGTCCCTGTACGGGGTGCCCACCATGTTCATCGCCGAGCTCGCCCTGCCGGACTTCGCCTCGTACGACCTCTCCACGCTGCGCACCGGGGTGATGGCCGGGTCGCTGTGCCCCATCGAGGTGATGAACCACGTCATCGCGGACATGAACATGACGGACGTGGCCATCTGCTACGGCATGACCGAGACGTCGCCGGTGTCCACCATGACGCGCAAGGGTGACACCCTGCAGCACCGGACCGAAACGGTGGGCCGGACCATGCCGCACCTGGAGAGCAAGATCGTGGACCCCGCGTCCGGCGCCGTGGTGGAGCACGGGGAGATAGGCGAACTCTGCACGCGCGGCTACGCGGTGATGGAAGGGTACTGGAACCAGCCGGACAGGACCGCGGAGGCCATCGACGCCGAGGGCTGGATGCACACCGGAGACCTCGCGCGGATGGACGCCGACGGCTACGTGCTGGTGGAGGGCCGGATCAAGGACATGGTGATCCGCGGCGGGGAGAACATCTACCCCCGTGAAATCGAGGAGTTCCTCTACACCCACCCGGCGGTCCAGGACGTCCAGGTGATCGGGGTGCCGGACGACAAGTACGGTGAGGAACTGATGGCCTGCATCATCCTCAAGCCCGGCGCCGAACGGCTGGACGCTGCGGCCGTGGCCGACTTCTGCCGCGGGCAGCTGGCCCACTACAAGGTACCCCGCTACGTCGAGATCCGCGGCAGCTTTCCCATGACGGTCTCGGGGAAGATCCGCAAGGTGGAGATGCGGCAGGAAGCGGTGGCCCGGCTGGGCCTGTAACCTTTCCTTCGTTCCTGCGGCGCAGCCCTGCCGTTGCCTGAGGCGACCTACCTGGTCCGGCGGCCGCCTCGGCGGGAGGCCCGCGCGGCGGCAAACGCCAGGACGCCGGCGGCGGCGAGCGCGGCTGCCACGAGCAGCGGACGGAGGCCGGCGGCGCTCCGTTCCGTGCTGTGGGCGGGACGCCCGCCCGGCGGTGGGGCGGGTTCAGCCGCGGTCACCTCGTCCGGCGACAGCTTCCATTCGGACGCGGCGGGGAGGATACCCGGGGGCAGCTTTTCGTTCCGCAGTTCCCGCCGCAGTTCAAGCTGTTCCCTCACCTCCTCGGTGGGGGCGGGCACGACATGATCGGCGGCCAGCGCGGAGGGGAGGTCCACGATATACGGCTTCCCGTAGAACGCGGCGGACGCCACCGAGTCCAGCCAGGTGGCCGGCGGGGACTGGACGCCGCGGCGGGCAAATTCTGCCCGGAGCATCTCCTTGATCTCCTCCAGATCGTTGCCCTCCGCATCCCGGGTGACATTGAAGATGGCCAGTTGAAGCTGGACATGGCTGTCCTCTTCGGGCTCGTTGGTACCGGGGGTCGCATTCGTTGCCGCATCCATCCGGAAACCTTACCCACCTGCGGGCCGCCTTACGCGTTCAGTCCGGTGGCTAGTGCCCGCGGTGGTCCTGGATGGTCATCCGGGGGCCAAAGGTCGGCTTGCGGAAGCCGGTGCTTTGGATCATCCGTACTACCCGCTGCCGCTGCCCGTTCCAGGGCTCGAGCAGGCGGAGCATCCCGGCGTCATCGGTCCGGCGTCCGGTCAGGGCCGCCCCCACATAGGCCGCGAGGTGGTAGTCACCCACGGCGATGGAATCCGGGCAGCCGTGTGTCCGTTGCACTACTTCAGCCGCCGTCCAGATTCCGATGCCCGGGATGGTCTGCATCTTCATCCCGGCCTCGGCCGCCGGCAGCCCGGCCAGCCGTTCAAGCGCGACTGCGGAGCGCAGGGCCCGCATGACCGTGGCCGAACGCTGGGGTCCCACGCCCGCCTTGTGCCACTCCCAGCTGGGAACCTGCAGCCACTGCGTGGCCGTGGGCGGAACCAGCAGACCCTTGGGTGTTGACGTGCCGGCCGGCGGGGCAGGCGTTCCGTACCGCTGCACCAGGTACCGGTACCCCCGCCGGGCCTCGATGACAGTGACCTTCTGCTCCAGGATGATGGGCACCAGCTGGTCCACCATCCGGCCGCTGGCCGGGAGCCGCAGCGCGTGGCTCCGCCGCCGGGCTTCGCGGACCATCCGGGGCAGCGTGGCGTGGAATTCCGGTTCATCGAAACCGGACCAGTCGTCATCTGCGCCCATCAGCCGCGGAGCAGCCCGTGCCGCCAGTTCGGCGCCCGGTCCCCACGCCTGGACGTCCACCCGGGCAGGGACCCGGGGGACGTCGTCGTGCGCTCCGGCAGCAGTACCTCCCACCGGGCTGAGCCGCAGCGTGGCCGGACCGTCCGGCGTCGTGAACGCGTTCCAGATGACATCTCCCTGGACGCTGAAGGACGGGTCGCTGTGGCCGCGCAGCAGCGGCCCAAGGGTGCGGGCCAGGCTGTAGGAGCCCTCCGGGTACCAGCACAGGGACACGTCCGCGCCGGCGGCAAGCCGGGGAGGTGCTGCTGCGATGGTCATGCCTTAATCGTCCCACGGCCCTGCGACATGGCGGGCCCTTATCAGCGGAGACGGGCGGGACTAAAATCCAGCGTGAGGCGCGGAGACGCCGCGCCCGGCCGGGAAGGCAGGAAAACGCCATGGGCGGAGTAGTGCATTTCGAAATCCCCGCGGACGACCGCGGACGGGCAGCAGAGTTCTACCGGCAGGCCCTGGGCTGGACCCTGGAACCGGTGCCGGGAATGGATTACTACACCAACGTGACCACCACGCCGATGGATTCCTCGGGCCGGCCCACGGAACCCGGAGCGATCAATGGCGGCATGATGGACCGGGAGGCGGACCTGGCCTCGCCCGTCATCACCGTGGACGTACCGGATATCGATGCCACCCTCAAGGCCGTCGAATCGCTGGGTGGAGCGGTGGTGCGGGCCAAAGAAACCATCCCGGGCATGGGCCACTTCGCCTATTTCAAGGACACCGAAGGCAACGTGCTGGGGCTGTGGGAGAACCTTCCCGCCAATGAAGCCGGCGAACCCGGCGGGGCCGGCCAGGCAACGGCGGACGGCACCTAGCAGCCCGCCGCCGAGTCAGGAGGGCTCCGTATGAGCACACTGATCCAGGTGCTGGCAATTATCACGGGGCTGACCCTCGTTTCGGTGGGCCTGCTGGAAGCCTTCGCGTACAAAAATCCGCGGCTCTACCCAATCTTCCTGATCAAGCCTGAAGACACCGGAGCGGTTCGGCTGTGGACGGTAAACGTAGGGTTCTACAACATTGTGTGGGGCCTGTTCGGGATTGCCGGGGTGATCATTGCCAACTCCGGGGACGTCGCGACAGGCCGGACCATCGTGGCCATGATGTGCATCGCCCATGCAATCCTCGGTGCTGTTCTGGTCATCAGTGAACCAAGGCTCTGGCTTAGCGGGATCGGGCAGGCCATTCTGCCCGCCATCATTCTCTGGCAGATGTTTGCCGCCTGACCGTCGCCCATGCAGTCACTGTGCGGGGCAACGGACGAATTAGTGCATCCCTGAGACGGACCACAGTGCCAGGACGGCAAGGGGGACCGTCAGCAGCACCGCCACGAGCCCGGCCAGCGCGAAGCCGCCCCACCTGACGGGGACGTTCAGTACGCGGAGCCGCTCGTGCCACAGCAGCGTGGCCAGGGATGCCCATGGGCTGACCAGCGGCCCAAGGTTAACCCCGATCAGGAGCGCGGCCAGCCGGGCGGGGGAGTCCGCCACGGGTTCCAGGGCGAGGTAGGCCGGCAGGTTGTTGGCCACGTTCGCCGCGCCCGCCCCCACCCCGGCCAACTGGAGCAGGGCGGGCAAGTCCTCGCCGGAACCTGCAACGCCGTCGAGCAGGGCGGTCAGGCCGTTGGCATGCAGGGCTTCCATCAGCATGAACAGCCCTGCTGTCAGCATCAGGGGCCGCCACGGCACCATGGACCACTTCAAGGCCGCCGGCCGGCGCCAGACGAACACAGCTGTCAGGAAAGCCGCTGCGGCAAGGGCGGGGTACTGGACCGGGAGGCCGGATACCAGGGCCGGCAGCAGGACCAGCAGCGTGGCCGCGGCTATCGCCAGCAGGGGCCTGTCCCGGGCCGGGCGGACGGGCCGTGGCCGGTATTGCCCGCGGAGGTCGCGCCGGAACGCCAGCCACAGCAGGACGAGGGGGACCAGCAAACCCACTACTGCCGGTGCCCACACCAGCCCGGCAAACTGAACCGGGCTCAGCCCCAGCCGCTCCTGGGCCAGCAGGTTGGTCAGGTTGGACACGGGCAGCAGCAGCGAGGCCGTATTGGCCAGCCAGATGCTGGTCAGGGCGAATGGCAGCGGCGGAATTCCGGCGTGCATGGCAAGGAGGACCACCACCGGCGTCACCAGTACCGCGGTGGTGTCCAGGGACAGGAATACCGTGGACACGGTGGCCAGCGCGATCACCAGCAGCCACAGGGTAAACACCCGGCCCCGGCCCAGGGCTGCGAGCCTTCCCGTCACGGCCCGGAAGAGGCCGGCCTCGTCCACCAGTTCGGTGACCAGGGACATGGCCAGGACAAAGCCCAGGATAGGCACCGTCCGTCCGGCCAGTTCATTGAACGCCGGAAGAGGAAGGATGCCGGTGGCCAGGGCTGCCAGGCCTGCCGCAAGCGCGGCACCGGGCAGCAGGTAACTGCGGGCAGCCTTGGCCCATGCGAACTGCTTCACCGACTTATCGTCGCACCCCGGGCCGGGTGGCGCGTGCAGGAAGCGGTAGCTTTATACCTATGAAGTACGCCCAGTCCATCCTGGACCTCATCGGCAATACCCCGCTCATCAAACTCAACCACGTGACAGAGGGCATCAGGGCCACCGTCCTGGTGAAAGTTGAGTACCTGAACCCCGGCGGGTCCATCAAAGACCGCATCGCGGCGCAGATGGTTGAGGACGCCGAACGGGAAGGCAAGCTGCAGCCCGGCGGCACCATCATCGAACCCACCTCCGGCAACACCGGAGTGGGCCTGGCACTTGTGGCACAGCAAAAGGGCTACAAGTGCATCTTCGTCGTCCCGGACAAGGTGGGCGAGGACAAACGGGCGGTCCTGCAGGCGTACGGCGCCGAGGTTGTGGTCACGCCCACCGCCGTGCCCCCGGACAGCCCGCAGAGCTACTATGGCGTCTCGGACCGGCTGGTCAGGGAAACGCCGGGCGCCTACAAGCCGGACCAGTTCTCCAACCCGGCCGCGCCGGGCAGCCACTACAAGACCACCGGTCCGGAGATCTGGCAGGACACCGACGGCAAGGTCACCCATGTGGTCATCGGGGCGGGCACCGGCGGCACCATCACGGGCACCGGACGCTACCTCAAGGAGGTTTCGGCGGACCGTCCCGAGTCCGACGGCGGCGTGGTCCGGATCATCGGGGCGGATCCCTCGGGTTCGGTCTACTCGGGCGGTACCGGCCGGCCGTACTTCGTCGAGGGCGTGGGCGAGGACATGTGGCCGGCGAACTATGACAAGTCCGTCCCGGACCAGGTCATCGCCGTCACCGACGCAGACTCCTTCGCCATGACCCGTCGGCTGGCCCGCGAAGAGGGACTGCTGGTGGGCGGCTCGTCGGGGATGGCCGTGGTGGCGGCCCTGCAGGCGGCGAAGGACCTCCCCGAATCAGCCGTCGTCGTCGTGATCCTGCCCGACTCCGGGCGCGGCTACCTCGCCAAGATCTTCAACGACCAGTGGATGCGCTCCTACGGCTTCCTGTCCGGCGGCGAGGAAACCTCCGTGGGCGAGGTCATCAAGTCCAAGAACGGTGAACTGCCTGACCTGGTGCACATCCACCCCAACGAGTCGGTCCGCGACGTCATCAACATCATGAACGAGTTCGGCGTCAGCCACATCCCGGTGCTCTCCCAGGAACCCCCGGTGGTGATGGGCGAGGTCCTCGGTGCCGTGGACGAACGCACCCTGACGGCCAAGCTCTTCCGCGGCGAAGCCAAACTGACGGACAAGATCGCCGAACACATGGGCCCCAAGCTGCCCGTCATCGGATCGCTGGAAAGCATCTCGGCGGCCCGCGAGCTGCTCTCCGACGTGGACACCGTGATGGTCACGTTCGTGGGCGCCCCCATCGGCATCCTCACCCGGCACGACCTTCTGGCGTACCTCAGCAACTGATACCCGGTGGATGAGCTTGCCGAAACACGTTTTCGGCACGCTCAACCACCGTTCGAAAGGAGCACCATGTCCCTGCAGGAAAACCAAGGATTCAACACCCGCGCCGTGCACGCCGGCCAAGCCTTCGAGCCCCGCACCGGCGCCGTTGTTCCGCCGCTGCACTTCAGCTCCACGTACGCGCAGGACGGCATCGGCAACCTTCGCAGCGGCTACGAGTACGGCCGCGGCGGCAACCCCACCCGCGACGCCCTGCAGGAACAGCTGGCCGCACTGGAGCTGGGAACCCACGCCTACAGCTTCAGCTCAGGCCTGGCCGCTGAGGACGCCCTGATCCGGGCCCTCACCCGGCCAGGCGACCACATCGTCCTTGGCAACGATGCCTACGGCGGCACGTACCGGCTGATCAGCCGTGTGCTGGGCGACTGGGGAATCGGCAACACCCCCGTGGACATGGCCAACCTGGACACCGTCCGCAGCGCCGTCGCCGCGAACAAGACCCGCTTCGTGTGGGTGGAAACCCCGTCCAACCCCCTGATGAAGATCACGGACATCGCCGCGCTCGCGGACATTGCGCACGACGCCGGTGCCCTCCTGGTGGTCGACAACACCTTCGCGTCTCCCTACCTGCAGAACCCGCTCGCCCTGGGCGCCGACGTCGTGGTCCACTCCACCACGAAGTACATCGGCGGCCACTCCGACGTGGTGGGCGGCGCCGTCGTGGTCAAGGACGCGGAACTGGCGGAAAAGATCGGCTTCGTGCAGTTCGCCGTCGGTGCCGTGTCCGGGCCGATGGACGCGTTCCTCACCACCCGCGGCCTGAAGACCCTGGGCGTGCGGATGGACCGGCACAGCGAGAACGGCCAGGCCGTGGCCGAATGGCTGCTGGAACGCCCCGAGGTGGAAGCGGTCCTGTACCCGGGCCTGCCGTCGCACCCCGGCCACGAGCTGGCCAGCAAGCAGATGCGGAGCTTCGGCGGCATGGTATCCGTGCAGTTCAAGGGTGGCGAGGCGGCTGCCCGGAAGGTGGCCGAATCCACCTCGGTGTTCACCCTGGCCGAGTCCCTGGGCGGCATCGAATCGTTGATGAACTACCCGTCCGAAATGACCCACGCTTCGGTCAAGGGCACCGAGCTTGCCGTGCCGGTGAACCTGCTGCGGCTTTCCTGCGGCATCGAGGACAAAGAGGACCTGGTGGCCGACCTGGAGCAGGCCTTCTCCGCAATCCCCTGAAGCACGCACAGGGTCTGGCTTTCTTGAAAGAAGTCAGCTAGGGTTTCCGGCATGCCACTTCGATCCGACTGGTCCCGCCGAAACTGCAGCATGGCCCGCGGCCTGAACGTCCTGGGGGACCCCTGGACCATCCTGGTCCTCCGCGAGGTCTTCTTCGGCAACGGCCGCTTCGACGCCATGAAGGCCCGCCTGGAGGCGGCGGACTCGGTGCTCACCAAGCGCCTTGCGGGTTTGGTCGACGCCGGGCTGCTGGCGAAGCAGGCCTACGACGACGGCGGCCGCACCCGCCAGGAGTACGTCCTCACCGCAAAAGGCGAGGACGTACTCCCGGTCCTGAATGCCGTGACGATCTGGTCGGAGAAGCACCTGCCGGCGCCATCGGAAAAGGCCCACATGTTCGTTATCCATTCGGACTGCGGGCAGCGCACCACGTCCGCCGATACCTGCACCTCCTGCGGCCAGCAGCTCACCGCCGCCAACACCAGCTGGCACAGCCAGACACGGTCCGACACGCCCCTGGCCCTTGCCACCGCCAGCCACAACGGAACCGCAGCATGAGCACCCTGCCCGACGAAGCGGCCGTCCCCGACGAGCGGGCGGCTGACGCCCCGGAACGCCCCAACCACGCGGAGCAGGCGCGTCCTCCCCGCCGGCTGCACCCCGCCTGGATCGTGGCGGCCGTGGCCTTCCTCGCGCTGGTGGGCGCAGCAGGCTTCCGGGCAGCCCCGGGCGTCCTCATGGTCCCGCTGCAGCAGGAATTCGGCTGGAGTACCACCGTCCTGTCCGCGGCGGTCAGCATCAACCTGGTCCTGTTCGGCCTGACGGCACCGTTCGCCGCGGCCCTGATGGAACGCTTCGGCGTCAGGGAGGTGACTGCCACGGCACTCGTGCTGATCGGCATGGGCAGCGCCCTCACCGTCCTGGTGAACCAGTCCTGGCAGATCCTGCTGACCTGGGGCCTGCTGATCGGCCTGGGCACCGGCTCCATGGCACTGGTCTTCGCCGCCACCATCGCCAACACCTGGTTCACCAGGAGCCGCGGACTGGTGATCGGCATCCTGACGGCCGGCAGCGCCGCGGGCCAGCTGGTCTTCCTGCCCTTCATCGCCATGCTCGCGCAGGACCCGGGCTGGCGGCAGGCCTCGCTGCTGATCGCCGCAGGGGCCCTGGCCGTGGTCCCGCTGGTGCTGAAGTTCCTCAAGAACTCGCCTGCTGAAGCCGGCGTCCTGCCCTACGGCGCCGAACCTTCAGCAGTGCCGGCACAGGCAGGAATTCCGGCCCGGCCTGCCGCCGACGCCGGTCCGCGCGCCAACGCTGCCGTCCGGGCCCTGCAGGTGCTCCGCCGGGCCAGCAAGGTGCGCACGTTCTGGGCCTTGGCCGCCGGCTTCGCGATCTGCGGCGCCACCACAAACGGCCTGATCGGCACCCACTTCATCCCTTCTGCGCACGACCACGGCATGCCGGAAACCACTGCCGCGGGGCTGCTGGCCGTCGTCGGGATCTTCGACATCCTCGGAACCATTGCCTCCGGGTGGCTCACGGACCGGTTCAACCCGCGCATCCTGCTGGCCGTCTACTACCAGTTCCGCGGCATCGGCCTGCTGGTGCTGCCGCTGCAGCTCAGCGCCGAGGTCCAGCCCAGCATGATCGTGTTCGTGGTGATCTATGGCCTGGACTGGGTGGCCACCGTGCCGCCGACGGCCGCCATCTGCCGCGAAACCTTCGGTGCGGACGGCAGCGTGGTGTTCGGCTGGGTGTTCGCCGCGCACCAGCTGGGGGCCGCCGCCGCAGCGCTGGCCGCAGGTGCGCTCCGGGACGCCACCGGGCACTACACCTACGCGTGGCTGGGTGCCGCTGCCATGTGCACCATCGCCGCCGTCATCAGCGCCACCATCCGGAAGCACCGCGGCGCCGGGAAAGCGCAGGCCGGGGCGGAGCACGCAGCGGCATGAACGGGGTCCCTGCCCGGCGCGGCTAGGCTGGGACCCATGGAATCCACGGCTCCGGTCCCTGCCCGCAACGTAGCCCTGGTGACGGGCGCCGGCCGGCTGGCCGGCATCGGCGCCGGAATCGCGCGCCAGCTCGCGGCCGACGGCTGGGACCTGGTGCTGGCAGGCTGGGAAAACTACGACGGCCGGATGCCGTGGGGGAGTGATCCCGAAGATGAAGTCCGGCTGACCGCTGAGCTCGAAGCCATTGGCGCCCAAGTCCACGTCCTGTCAGCGGACCTGCAGGATCCGGCAGTGCCGGAGCGCCTGGTTGCGGAGGCCGTGGAGCTCGCCGGCCCCCTGCAGGGCCTCGTGCTCAGCCACGCCGAATCCGTGGACTCCGGCATCCTCGATACCAGCCTCGAATCCTTCGAACGGCACTTCGCCGTCAACACCCGGGCCAGCTGGCAGCTGATCGCCGCGTTCGCACGGCAGGCAACAGACGACGGCGGCGCGATCGTTGCGCTGACCAGCGACCACACAGCCTTCAACCTTCCCTACGGCGCGTCCAAGGGGGCGCTGGACCGGATAGTGATCGCCGCTGCACGCGAACTGGGACCCCTCGGCATTTCCGCGAACGTCCTCAATCCCGGCCCGGTGGACACCGGCTGGATGTCCGACGAGGTGCGGGAGTCAGTGGTGGCCCGGCAGCCCACGGGACGCTTGGGAACCCCTGCTGACGTGGCCGGGACCGTGGCGTTCCTGCTGTCGCCGGCGGGCCGCTGGGTGTCCGGCCAGCTGATCAAGGCCGACGGCGGCTTCTCGGCGTAGGTGCATCCCGCCCGGCCCGCCGTTTCCTTTCCCGACTCCCCTCCCCAACCAGGTAGCGCCAAGTGCCGTTTTGAGCCCCCAAAACGGCACTTACTGCTACCTGGTTGGGGAATGTAGGGCCTGGGGAGGGTCAGCGGAAGGCGGGCAGTCCGGTGATGTGCTGGCCCAGGATGAGGGTGTGGACCTCGTCTGTCCCCTCGTAGGTGCGCACCGACTCAAGGTTGGCGGCGTGGCGCAGCGGAGAATAATCCAGGGTGATGCCGTTGCCGCCCAGGATGGTGCGGGCTTCGCGGGCGATCTTGATGGCCTCGCGGACGTTGTTCAGCTTGCCCAGTGAGATCTGCTCGGGCCGGATGGTTCCGGCGTCCTTGAGCCGGCCCAGGTGCAGTGCCAGCAGGGTTCCCTTCTGGATTTCCACCAGCATGTCCACCAGCTTCTCCTGCGTGAGCTGGTAGCCGGCCAGCGGCCTGCCGAACTGCAGGCGGTCCTGCGAATAGGCCAGTGCCGCTTCGTAGGAATCACGGGCGGCACCCATGGCGCCCCAGGCGATGCCGTACCGGGCCTCGTTCAGGCAGGTGAACGGGCCGCGCAGGCCGAACGCGCCGGGAAGCAGCGCCTGGGGCCCCAGCCGGACGCCGTCGAACTCTATGTCGCACTGGATCGATGCGCGCATGGACAGCTTCTGCCCGATGGGCGTGGCCGTGACGCCGGTGGTGCCTGCGGGGACCAGGAATCCGCGGACACCGTCTTCCGTCCTGGCCCACACCACCATCACACCTGCCACGGACGCGAGCCCGATCCAGCGTTTGGCACCGTTGAGTACCCACCCGGCGTCGTCCCCACTGCCATCCCTGGTGGCGTATGTAGCCATGGAGGACGGATCGGAACCGGCCGTCGGCTCGGTCAGCGCAAAACAGCCGATCACCTCGCCAGCGGCCATCCGCGGCAGCCATTCCTGCTTTTGTTCCTCGGAGCCCCAGGTATGGATGGCGGTCATCGCCAGCGAGCCCTGCACCGAAACGAACGTGCGGATCCCGGAGTCGCCGGCCTCCAGTTCCATGGCTGCCAGCCCGTAGTCGACGGCGGTGCGGCCCGGGCAGCCGTAGCCCTCCAGGTGCATGCCCAGTACGCCGAGCTCACCGAGTTCCTGCGCCAGTTCCACGGGAAAGACGCCCTCCTCGTACCACCGGGCGATGTCCGGCCTGATGCGCTGCGCGGTGAAGTCCCTGACTCGTTGCCGCAGCGCCAGTTCCTCCCCGCTGAGCAGGGCGTCGAGGTCCAGGATGTCCGACATACCCGCTGTCACGGGGTCGCGGGTCATCGCTTCGCCAGGAAGTAGCCGCGGGTTGAGGGCAGGAACCTGCAGACGGCGGCGAGCACCACGCCCAGGGCCAGCAGCACCACGCCGCTGACGAATGCACCCCCGACGCCGAAGATCTGCGTATCGCCGTAGGCCGGGTCCCACATCTGTACGGCTGAGATGAAGAACGCCGCGGTGAGGAGCAGCGCGCCCAGCAGCGGGAGGATGCCGCGGAACCACAGGTTGCGTGCCGATTCGCGGAGGGTGCCCCGGAAGTACCAGAAGCAGGCGAACCCGGTGAGCGCGTAGTAGAACGCGATGAACAGGCTGATGGCGCTGATGGAATCGGCCAGCAGGTTCTCGCTGAGGAAGCTCATGGCCACGTAGTAGACAGCGGCCGCGGCGCCCATCACCTTGGTGGAGAAGCCGGGCGTCTGGTTCCGCGGGTGTACCTCGCCGAACTTGGGCGGCAGCGCGCCGTGCGTCCCCATCGAGAGGGTGCCGCGGGCCGTGGGCAGGATGGTGGTCTGCGTGGAGGACAGCACCGAGGCGAGGACCGCGACGACGATCAGCCAGCCCCAGGGGCCCAGCACCACGTCCTTCATGGCCAGGAAGACGTCGGCCTGGTTGGCCTCGTTGCCCAGGCCGATGCCGTCGCTGCCAACGGTGGCGTACATCATCACCAGCAAAGCAACAGAGACGTAGATGGCCACCAGCACGAACGCCGAGATAACGGCGCCGCGGCCCGGGGTCTTCGACGGGTTTTCGGTTTCCTCATTCAGGGCCAGGCAGGTGTCCCAGCCCCAGTAAATGAACAGGGCCAACAGGGCACCATGGACCACGGCCCCGGGGTCGGCGAACGCGCCCACCGGGTTGAACCACTCGAAGTCGAACGCCTGCCCCTCCGGCGGGCCGCCCACAATCCTGATCACGATGGCCAGCGCAAAAATACCCAGGGCAATGTACTGCACGTACGTCAGCACCCGCTGGACGTGCTCGCCCAGCCGGATGCCCCGGTAATTCACGAGGGTCATGAGCACAATGAAGAGCACGCCGGTGCCGGTGACCACCGGCTTGTTCTGGGCCACGGATCCGTCACCAATGAGCAGCCAGAGGTACTGCCCTGCTACCTGGGCGAGGTTCGCCAGCACCACGATTCCGGCGAGCGCCACACCCCAGCCACCCATCCAGCCCGCCCAGGGACCGAAGGCCCGCCGCGACCAGGTGAAGGTGGTGCCGCAGTCCGGCATGGCGCTGTTCAGTTCCCGGAAGGCATAGGCGATGAACAGGACCGGGATGAACCCGAGCAGCAGCACGAACGGTGTGTAGTTGCCGTTGACGGCCACGATCAGGCCCAGCGTCGCCGCCAGGGAGTACACCGGTGCCGTGGAGGCGAGGCCGAGCATGACGGAATCCCCGAGGTCCAGGATGCCGGCGCGCAGCCCCTTGGCCTGGACGGTGGTGCCGGGCGCACCGCCCTGGCCTCCCGCCGTCGTCATGTCTGTGCTCATAGGGTGATACCTGCCTTGCTGGAGGAAGTTCCGGCGCCCAGCGGTGCGGGCGCGTCGATGGTGTTCGGTACGAAGCGGCAGAAGTAGTCCGTGATGGGCCCGTCCGATTCCCTGATGCCGCAGCCCACGGATTCGCCATCCACCACCCACAGGCCCAGCACCGGATGGTTGCCGTCAAAGTCGGGCAGCTCCTGGTACTGCTGGTAGCACCAGCCTTCCCGGCCGTACCCGCCGGGCTGTTCCAGGTTGATTCCCGGTGCATGGATCTTGATGTTGTCACCCTCGCGGCCGTGCAGCGGCTTGGCCACCCATTCCTTCAGGGGACCGGGGTTGTCCAGGTAGGCCGGCAGCAGGTTGGGGTGGTTGGGGTAGAGGTGCCACAGCGCGGCAAGGAGCGCCTTGTTGGAGAGCAGCATTTTCCACGCCGGTTCCACCCAGCGCGGGTTGTGGGCACGCTCCAGCAAACGCGGTCCGAACGGTTCCTTCATCATCAGCTCCCACGGGTAGAGCTTGAAGATGGTGCTGATCATGAAGTTGTCCATGTCCACGAACCTGTTCAGGTTGGGGTCCCAGCCGATATCGGACATGTTGATGCCGATGGTGGTCCAGCCAGCCTGGCTGGCGGCGTCCCGCATGTACGCGGCGGTCATCCAGTCCTCTCCGGATTCCTCCACCTCGGAGTGGGCCACATGCAGGGTGGACATGCCGGTGCGGTACTGGAACTTCTTCCACTGCCGGATCAGCGCTTCATGAATGCCATTCCACTGGTCCTTTTCCGGGAACACGTCCTGGAGCCAGAACCACTGGGCCACAGCCGCCTCGATCAGGCCGGTGGGGGTGTCCGCGTTGTATTCGAGCATCTTGGCCGGGCCGCCCTGCCCGTCGTAGATGAAGTCGAACCGGCCGTAGACATCAACGTCGCCGGCCTGGAGCGATTCGGCGGCAAGCTCCAGGGCCTGCGGTCCGATGCCTATAGGGCCCATGGCGCCGGTGGCCAGGAACTTGGCGGCTTCGAGGCACATGCGGTGCATCTCCTCGGCCGTCTCCTCGAGCCGTTCCACCTCATTTTCGGTGAACTCGTAGTAGGCGGATTCGTTCCAGTACTCGATCTTCCGGCCGTCATCCATGGTGGTGGTGGAGAAGACCAGGCCCTGTTCTTCAATCTTCTGTTTCCAGCCCGGGCGTGGGTTTGACAGCAACCTCTTCACGCTCAGCCCCCCGAACTCTTGCCGCCGCTGGTGCCGCTCTTGGCGCTGGTGCCGAAGCCCCCGCGGCTGACGGTGCCGCCCTTGCTGCTGTAGCCGGTGGAGGCCTTCGCCCCGCTGGGCATGGTCCGTGTGTAGTTCGGTGCCGTGGACCGGTTCTGCCCGACGGCCGGGACGGAGGCGCCACGGGAGTAGAAGTACCAGGCGTAGATGCCGCCGCTGCGTCCCGCCGAACTGTTGCAGCTGGCGTCCTCTACGCGTTCGCCGGTTTCGTCGTTGAAGCACACCTGGGCGTATTCGGGATCGTCCTGGTTGCTCGCCACGACGGCGGTGATGGTGCCGGCGAGCAGGGCGGTCACGCCGAGGCCGACGACGACGGTGCGCCGCTGGGAGCGCTTCTTCCGGGCTGCTGCCTCGTTCTGCTGCTTCTCCCGGTCACGGGCGAACGGGTCCACCGGGGTGACGGGTTCATTAAGGAGGTCAGGGCGGAGCTCCGGCTTGGGCACCTGCCACGGGGGAGGTTTGGGGGTACTGCCGCCACCTGGGGAAAGGGCACCGTCGCCGGGCTGGCCGTTGCCGGCGTTGCTGCCCGGTTGGTTGTCCGGCTCGTTCTTTGGACCTTTATCGTCTGGATCCACGGCGTCCCCCTCAGTCATCCACGTGAATTGGGCACAGCGCTGCACCCCAAGTTGTGATCTGCACATCAGCGTAGTCCCTGCCGGTGCCCGCTGCGAGCCTGAAACAGGGGAGAACTGCCCACACGATGGGCCAAAGGGCCGGACCCTAGACTGGAGCCATGGAAACCGCTTCACTGCTTGCCGTCTGCCGTGTCCACCAGCTATTGCCGGATGCCTCAAACGTGGGTGTGACTGCCATCGACAAGCGACCGGCGGAGGGGCCGGTCAAGGTTCACCGGCTGGGACTGACGGGGGACATCCAGGCCAACCGGGTCCACCACGGCGGCCCGGACCAGGCCATTTACGCGTACTCCCAGGCCGACGCCGACTACTGGGGCGGCGTGCTGCAGCGGGAGGTTCCGCCGGGGGAGTTTGGTGAAAACCTCCGCGTGGCCGGCATCGATGCCACCTCCGCCGTGATTGGTGAGCGGTGGAGGATCGGGCTGGACGTTGAGCTGGAAGTTACCTCGCCGCGAACCCCGTGTGCCACGTTCCAGCGGCGGCTGGGGGAGCGCCAGTGGGTCAAGCGCTTCACCGACGAAGGGCGGGTGGGAGCCTACCTGCGTGTCATCAAGACCGGCAGTATCCAGGCGGGAGACCACATCCACCGCACGTACGTTCCGCGGCACGGTGTCACCGTGGGCAAGTGGTTCAGCGACCCGGACCTGGAGTCCATGGAAGCGCTCCGGGACGCCGAGGCCGACGGCGAGATCAGGCTCCAGCAGCCCGAGTTCGGGAAGAAGTTCGACGCTTTGCTGCGCCGGCTGGGGCAGTAACGCCGGGCAGCAGTGCCGGGTCACGGCGGCCATGTGCGCAACCTCACCGCCGTCACCGCCCGTTGAATTACCAACGCGGGGCGCGCATACCTTACACTTGAAACATCCCCCACTCCGGAAATCCCTTTTTCCTGCCCAATTGTTGAGGCAGGACTGGCAAGTGTTGGGGCCCGCATCTGACGGGCATTTTCATAGGGAGAGCCGGCTGAAGTAAACGCTGTACAGACTGCTGGGATAGCAGCCAAGAGATGCAGCGCGAAGTCCTGCCACGGGGATTGCGAAAGCGCCGGACTTCTGTGACCGGCCGGTCAGCGTTTGCCCGGCACCCACGGCACGCGTACTGCGGCTCCGCTCACCCCCGGGTAGTGCCGCCTGGCCCCCTATGGATGAGGAATATTTCCCTATGCCCGAAAACCAGAACGAAACCACCGACGTCATCGACGAGGCAGCAACCCCCGCGATTGAGGAAGCCGCCCCGGCTGCCGCCCCCGCAGCTGACGCTGAAACCAACGCCGACGCCAAAGCTGAAAACGACGCCAAGGCTGACTCCGACGAGGACGACAACTCCGTCAAGTTCGCCGATCTCGGCATCGACGGCCGCGTCCTGGCCGCCCTGCAGGATGTTGGATACGAGAAGCCTTCGCCCATCCAGGCCGCCACCATCCCGCTGCTGCTCGAAGGCCGCGACGTTGTTGGCCTGGCGCAGACCGGTACCGGCAAGACTGCAGCATTCGCAGTGCCGGCACTGTCCCGCCTGGCTGAACTCCACGACCTCAACGGCCCGTCCCGCAAGACCCAGGCCCTTGTCCTCGCCCCCACCCGTGAGCTGGCGCTCCAGGTTGCCGAGGCCTTCACCTCCTACGCCAAGCACATCGACGACTTCACCGTCCTGCCCGTGTACGGCGGCTCCGCGTACGGCCCCCAGCTGGCCGGCCTGCGCCGCGGCGCCCAGGTTGTTGTTGGTACCCCCGGCCGTGTGATCGACCACATCTCCAAGGGTTCCCTGGACCTGTCTGAGCTGCAGTACCTGGTGCTGGACGAGGCCGACGAGATGCTGCGGATGGGCTTCGCCGAAGACGTGGAGCAGATCTTCCAGCAGACCCCCTCGGACCGCCAGGTGGCGCTGTTCTCGGCCACCATGCCGGGCCAGATCCGCCGGATGTCCAAGCAGTACCTGAACGATCCCGCCGAGGTCCAGGTCAAGTCCAAGACCACCACCGGTGCCAACACCCGCCAGCGCTACCTGCAGATCATGGGCCCGCAGAAGCTGGACGCCATGACCCGCATCCTCGAGGTTGAAGAGTTCGACGGCGTCATCGCCTTCGTGCGCACCAAGATGGCCACCGAGGACCTGGCTGACAAGCTGCGCTCCCGCGGATTCCAGGCTGCCGCCATCAACGGCGACATCCCGCAGCAGCAGCGCGAGCGCACTGTTGACGCGCTGAAGGAAGGCCGGATCGACATCCTCGTGGCCACCGACGTCGCGGCCCGCGGCCTTGACGTTGAGCGCATCAGCCACGTGGTCAACTACGACATCCCGCACGACACGGAGTCCTACGTGCACCGGATCGGCCGCACCGGACGCGCAGGCCGTTCCGGCGAAGCCATCCTGTTCATGACGCCCCGCGAGAAGTACCTGCTGCGTTCCATCGAGAAGGCCACCCGCCAGCCGGTGGAACAGATGCACCTCCCCACTGCCGAGACGGTCAACACCCTGCGCCTGGGCAAGTTTGCCGAGAAAATCACCGAGACCCTTGCCTCGGAAGATATCTCCGCGTTCCGCGACCTCATCGCTTCCTACGAAGAAGAGCACAACGTTCCCGCTGCGGAGATTGCTGCTGCACTGGCCGTCATGGCACAGGGCGGACAGCCGCTGCTGGTCAAGGAACTGGCTGCAGCTCCGGACTTCCAGAAGCGCGAGCGCTCCAAGGACGGCTTCGGCTCCCGCGGCCCCACCCGCCAGCTGACCGAAGGCAACGCCACGTACCGCATTGCGGTGGGCCGCCGCCAGCGCGTCATGCCCGGTTCGATCGTGGGCGCCATCGCCAACGAGGGTGGCATCTCCTCCGCACAGATCGGCGGCATCGACATCCGTTCGGACCACTCCCTGGTGGAGCTGCCCGCGGACCTGAGCCCCGAGCAGCTGCGTGCACTGTCCCGCACCCGGATCGGCGGCGAGCTGATCCACCTCGAACTGGACAACGGCCGCAAGCCTTCCGGTGACCGTGGCGCCTACCAGGGCAACCGTGGCGGCGACCGCGGCGGCAACTTCAAGGGCAACGGCGGGTTCAAGAAGGAATTCCGGAAGAACGACGGCGAGCGTTCCTCAGCTGACCGCGGCGGGCGCTCCTACAGCGAGCGTTCCGAGCGCAGCTTCGGTGACCGAGGCCAGTCCAGCGATTCCCGCTTCGGCGGCCACGGCGACGGCTCCCGCAAGCCCCGCAGCGGCGGCGACAGCGGTCACCGCGACTTCAACCGCAAGGGCAAGTGGTAAACCTTCAGTAGGTTAGATCCATGCACGACGGCGATGGGCCGGCTTTCGAGCCGGCCCATCGGCGTTTAACGGGGCTGCCCATGGGCTGGGTACCGTCACGCATCGCGACGCCAGTCAGCAACCTCAGGGTGTGCCGTGAATCCGGCGCCACGATAGGCGGCTACGGCGCCAGGGTTGGAGCCCTCGGCGCAGACTGTGGCGCTCGAGCAGCCCATCTCACGAAGCGCCGCAGCGGCTGCCCTTGTCATCAAGGTGCCGTACCCGTGTCCGCGGTGCTCCTGATGCACCCCCAGCGGCTCGATGAGGCCGGGGCGGCCGGCACCTGCCGACCATGCCGCGGCGACGGCGACTGCCTGGTCCCCGTCGTGAAGGGTCAGGATTCGCGCCGAGTCAAAGAAGGGTCCCTCCGCCGCTGCCCGCCATCCTTCTACGAAGGCGCGGAGCCGCTGGTCCGGCAGGGGCGTTCCACGGAAAGCCGACCAGTGAATGGAGGCCCACTCGCCGGTACAGTCCGGTTCGACGGTTTCGACCCTGAGACCTGTAACTTCGACGGGTTTTGCCAGTGAACGCTGAAGCGGTATCCACGGCTCGTCGGGCTGCCACGCTGCCTTTGCAAGTTGCGATGACAGGGCCCGGGCGCCGCGCGCCTCAATCGTCGCACTGCCTGCGGCCAGGACACCGGCCGCCGGGTCACCGACGTCCGCGACGATGCGCCGGGGTCCCCGTCCCATGTTCCAGTGTCGATGCTGGCACCGTTAGCCTCGTGTCGATCCACGTCAGCACCGTTCCCCGGGTGTCCCGGGAACGAATAGCCCCAGCCTAGCCCCGGCCCTCCAAAGCCATCAGAGAAGAGTGCCGGGCTCAGTTGCACTCCTGGGCCGTGCAGGCTCCCGGCACGCGGTGTGGGGCTGGACACATTCGGTACCCCAGGCGGCGGTGGGGAGGCTCCCAAAGGCACCCTCCGTCGTCGTTCGTCCTGTCCCTTGAATGCTCAGGCACCCCGGAAACACGCGGAATTCAGCGGTTCTTCCAGTCGGAATCGCAACTGTTGCGGGCCACCCGGACGGCCGTTCGGGCCGATTTGTTGGTGCGTAAATCTTCCGGTAGAGTATTTACTCGTTGCCCCCCTAGCTCAGTGGTAGAGCGCGTTCTTGGTAAGAACGAGGTCACCGGATCGATTCCGGTGGGGGGCTCTGAATGAGGGCCTGCGTCAAGGCGGTTTTGACCGGCTTGACGCAGGTTTTTCTCATTCGTGGCGGTGTAGCTCAGTTGGTTAGAGCGCACGACTCATAATCGTGAGGTCGGGAGATCGAGCCTCCCCACCGCTACAGGCTAAGCCCCCGGAATCCCCCGAGATTCCGGGGGCTTTCCTGTTTGTCCGAAGGGCAGTAGTTTTGCAGCAACTGTCGAACGGGGGAACCGGTGGACGTTGTTGCACAGGTCATGGAGCCGTTCAGGTGGCTGATGTCCGCCGTCCTGGTGGCCTTCCACAACGGATTGGCCGCCCTGGGCCTGCCCGCGGACGGAGGATGGACCTGGACGCTGGCCATCATCGGATTGGTGCTGGTGGTCCGCGCCGCGCTGATCCCCGTGTTCCTGGCCCAAGTGCGGGCCCAGCGGCGCATGCGCCAACTGCAGCCTGACCTCAAGGCGCTTCAGGAGAAATACGCAGGCAGGACGGACCAGCAGTCCCGGCAGGCCATGGCCCAGGAGCAGATGGCCCTGTACAGGAAGCACGGCACCAACCCGTTCTCTGCCTGCCTGCCGCTTTTGATCCAGGCACCGTTCTTCCTGGGCCTCTTCCAGGTTCTCGCCGGCATCCCGGACGCAGTGGGGCGGGGGACAGGCATCGGCGCCATGGAGGCCGCCCAGGCGGTGCAGTTCAACGCGTCCACCATTTTCGGTGCGCCGCTGTCCGCCTCCCTGCTGCATGGCGGAGGCGACCCCGCCGCCGTCGCGGTGCTCGCCCTCGCCATGATCCTGGTGATGACCGCCTGCCAGTTCATGACGCAGAAACTCGTCACCGCACGCACAGCCCTTGGGGCTGACGTCCCCGAACCGCTGCTGCGCCAGCAGCGGTTCATCCTCGTGGCGCTGCCGCTGGTCTTTGCCGCCGGCGGGGCGTTCTTCCCCATCGGGGTCCTGGTCTACTGGACGGTGTCTAACCTCTGGACGCTCGCCCAGCAGTACCTGGTGAACCGCAGGGCCTGACGGGCTGTTTACAAAAACCCGCACCCGGACAACAATGGGCGCGTCCGGTACAGGAAAGGCGTAAGGCATGGCGCAGCTCATTTACTCGGGCCTCATTTCGCTGGACGGCTACTTGGCGGACCGCAACGGCAACTTCGACTGGAGCGCCCCGGACGAGGAAGTCCACGCGTTCGTCAACGACCTTGAACGGGACGCCGGCACGTACCTGTACGGGCGGCGGATGTACGGGGTGATGTCCGCCTGGGAAACCTTTGGCGCGCCGCCCTCGGACGAGCCGCCGGTGATCCAGGACTACTCCCGGATCTGGCGGGCGGCAGACAAAATCGTCTACTCCACCACGCTCGAACGCCCCGCCACCCCGCGGACCAGGATCGAACGCCGGTTCGATCCGGAAGCCGTGCAGAAGCTCAAGGACGGGGCGGATGGGACCATCGGCATCGGCGGTGCCACCATCGCGGTGGCGGCACTCACCGCGGGGCTGGTGGACGAGTGCCAGGTGTTCGTCAGCCCGGTGGTGGTGGGCGGCGGGCTGCGCTTCTTCCCGGAAGGCCTGGAGCTCAACCTCGAACTCCTCGAGGAGCGCCGGTTCGGAAACGGTGTGATGTACCTCCGCTACCGCAGCCTCAGTGGGAACTACGGCTAGGGGGCAGAATGGGTCCATGACCCGAATCGCAATCATTGGCGGCCACGGCAAAGTGGCCCTGCACCTGTCCACCCTCCTCACCGGGGAAGGCCACAGCGTCACCTCGTTCATCCGCAACCCGGACCACGCCGCCGACGTCACGGCAACCGGCGCCACGCCGTCGGTCCTGGACATTGAAAACGCCCCGACGCCGGCCATCGCCGAAGCGCTGCAGGGCCACGATGCCGTGGTGTGGTCGGCCGGAGCCGGCGGCGGCAACCCGGACCGCACCTACGCCGTGGACCGGGACGCGGCCATCCGCTCCATGGATGCGGCAGCGCAGGCCGGCGTGAACCGATACGTCATGGTGTCCTACCTGGGCGCCGGCAAGGACCACGGGGTGCCTGCGGACAACAGCTTCTACGCCTACGCCGAAGCCAAGGCGGATGCGGATGAGTACCTGCGCGGCACGGAACTGGCATGGACCATCCTTGGCCCTGGCTCCCTGACGGAAAAGCCGGGATCAGGCCGCATCGACGTCAACCCGCCCAAGGAAGGCGGCGGCGAAACGTCCCGTGCCAATACGGCCATTGTTGCCGCAGCGGTGCTGGACCTGCCCGAAACCGCGGGCCGGACCATCGAATTCCGTGACGGGTCGCTTCCGGTGGCGGCAGCACTGGAGCCGCAGGCCTAAGCGGAACCGCAGCAGATGGACCAGCTGGCACTGATTATTGGGCTCCTCCTGGCCACCGTTGTAGCTGTGGGGCTGGGGGACAGGCTGCGCCTGCCGTACCCGGTCCTGATGCTGCTCCTTGCGGTGGCGTTGACCTTCATTCCGGGATTCCCGGACCTCGAAATAGAGCCGGAACTGATCCTGCCGATCTTCCTGCCGCCGCTGCTGTTCGCTACGGCCCAGCGGAGCTCATGGGCTGTGTTCCGGGTCCGGTGGCGGACGCTGATCATGCTGGCCGTGGCGCTGGTGGTCATCACCACAGCAACGGTGGCAGGCGCCGCGTGGCTCATGATCCCCGGGATCGGGATCCCCGCTGCCATCGCCCTGGGCGCTATGGTGGCACCGCCGGACCCGGTGGCCGTCGAATCGGTGGCGAGCCGCGTGCACATGCCGCGCCGGCTCACCACCGTCCTGCAAAGCGAGGGGCTGTTCAACGACGCCGCGGCCATCGTCATCTTCCAGGCGGCGGTCGCGGCGGCCGTGGGCGGCACCAAAGTGGAGGCCGACGTCGTCCTGAAGTTCGTGGTGGGCGCGGCACTTGCCGTGGTGGTCGGCGTCGCCATGGGCTGGGTGATTGCCCTCGCGTACCGGTTGGTGAACTCGATGGTGGCGCGCAGTGCCATCACGCTCGTTGTGCCGTTTGCTGCGTACATCCTGGCCGAGGAGGTGCATGCCTCGGGCGTGATCGCCGTTGTGGTCACCGCCCTGGAGATGCAGCGGCACTCCCGGCCGCAGGACGCCGCCGAGAGGGTTACCCGCAATGCCTTCTGGGACGTGGTGGAGCTCCTGGTCACCGGGCTGGCCTTCGGGCTGGTGGGCCTGGAAATCCGGCACGTGATCAGGGACGAGGGAACGGCAATCTTCGGCATGATCGGCGTGGCCCTGGTGGTCTGCGTGCTGGTGTTCGCCGTGCGGTTCCTGTGGCTTGCGGTGCTGGCCCTCGGGGCCCGGAAACGGCGGAACCTGCTGCAGCCCACGTCCCTGAAGGAAGTGGTCATCCTGACGTGGTGCGGCATGCGCGGACTGGCAACGCTGGCCCTTGCCCTGGCTTTGCCGGTGACCCTGGCGGACGGGAGCCCGTTCCCGGGACGGGACTACCTGCTGGTCATCGCCTGCGCCGTCCTGCTCGCCACCCTGGTCCTGCCCGGGCTGACCTTGCCGTGGCTGATGCGGGTCCTGAAGGCCACCGGCGACGGGTCGGAGGAACGCGATGCCGCACGGCTGCTGGCCAAGCGCGCCCAGGGTGCTGCGGTCGCAGCGCTCAAGGACCACGACCTCATGAAGGACCTGCCGCCCGAGAAAGTGGAACTGGTCAAGGCGAGGATGAAGCGGCTGCAGGCCGAACTCCTGGACGGCAGCCTCCGGAACGAGTCCCTGCCGGAGAAACGCCAGCGCGGCCGGGAACTGGCCATCGCGGTCCAGACCATCGCCCTGGACGCAGCCCGGCAGGAAGTGGTGGCCGCACGGAGCGAACCTGACATGGACCCCGAGGTGGCGGACCGGGTGCTCCGCCAGCTGGACCTGAGGACCATGATCATGCCGGAGTGACCCCGGCCCCCAGCGCCGGAACCACAAACTGTCCCCGGCCAGCACTGTTGACCTCCCGGTGCAAAGCACCAGATAATACTTAGGCAAGTAAATTTAGATCCAATATAAAAACCACGCGACCAGCAGAAGAGGATCCCTCCTTGTCCACCACCGCCACCCTGGCAACCCTGTCCGACTCCGATCGCCTGTCCGATCCGAACTGGTGGCGACAGGCCTCCGTCTACCAGATCTACCCCCGCAGCTTTGCCGATTCCAACGGCGACGGCATCGGCGACCTGAAGGGCATCACCGCCAAGGTCCCGTACCTGAAGACGCTGGGCATCGACGCCGTCTGGCTGAGCCCCTTCTACCCGTCGGCACTCGCAGACGGTGGCTACGACGTGGACGACTACCGCGACGTGGACCCCAAGCTGGGCACGCTCGAGGACTTCGACGCCATGGCCAAGGCCCTCCACGAGGCCGGCATCAAGCTGATTGCCGATATCGTCCCCAACCACTCGTCCAACCGGCACGAGTGGTTCCGGGAGGCGCTTGCCGCGCCGAAGGGATCCCCGGCCCGCGACAGGTACATTTTCCGCGATGGCAAGGGCCCCAACGGCGAGTTCCCGCCGTCCGACTGGGACTCGGTCTTCGGCGGCCCTGCGTGGGAACGGATCACCGAACCGGACGGTACGCCGGGGCAGTGGTACATGCACATCTTTGCCAAGGAACAGCCGGACCTGAACTGGGCCAACCGCGAAATCCGTGACGACTTCCTGAAGACCCTCCGTTTCTGGTCCGACCGCGGCGTGGACGGCTTCCGGGTCGACGTGGCGCATGCCCTCACCAAGGACCTCACCGAGCCGCTGCTGTCCAAGCTGGAACTGAGCGCAGCCAACACGGGCGTGGACGGGTTCGACGACGGCACGCACCCGTTCTGGGACCGCGACGAAGTCCACGAGGTCTACACGGAATGGCGCGAAGTTTTCAACGAATACAACCCGCCGCGCACGGCCGTTGCCGAAGCCTGGGTGCACGCCAGCCGACGGGCCCGCTACGCCAGCCCGCAGGGATTGGGCCAGGCCTTCAACTTCGACCTGCTGCAGTCCGACTTCGACGCCGCCGAGTACCAGGAAATCATCACCCGCAACCTCGCCGAAGCCGCCGCCACCGGGGCCTCCTCTACATGGGTCTTCTCCAACCACGATGTGGTCCGGCACGCCACCCGCTACGGGCTGCCCCAGATCGCGAAGACCAAGGCCGGGGCGAAGGGCCAGGACGGCAAGGACTGGCTGCTGGCCGGCGCCCCTGCCGACCAGCTGGACGTTGAACTGGGTGAACGCCGTGCCCGGGCGGCAACGCTGCTGATGCTCGCCGTCCCCGGTTCCGCATACCTCTACCAGGGCGAGGAACTCGGCCTGCAGGAAGTGGCCGACATCCCCGAGTCGGAGCGCCAGGACCCGTCCTTCTTCCGCAATAAGGGCGTGGAAATCGGCCGTGACGGCTGCCGGGTGCCGCTGCCGTGGAAGGTTGAGGGCACGTCGTTCGGGTTCGGCGAGGGCGGCTCCCACCTGCCCCAGCCTGACTGGTTCAGCAAGTACGCCGTGGAAGCCCAGGACGGTACGGACGGCTCCACCCTGGAGCTCTACCGCAAGGCCCTGAAGCTCCGCCGGGAACTGCAGACCGGCGAGGAACTCGAGTGGCTGGACAGCGGCAACCCGGACATCCTGCACTTCAAGCGCCCCAATGGCTGGCAGTCCGTGACCAACTTCGGGGACACAGCCGTGGCGCTTCCCGCCGGTGACGTCCTGGTCAGCAGCGCGCCGCTGGAAGACGGAAAGCTGCCGGCCAACACCACCGCATGGCTGCGCTGATGATCGGTCACGGCCGGCCGGACGCGAATTCCTGATGCAGGAACTCATCTACGGGTGCATGGGCCTGGGCGGCAGCTGGACCGACGAACCGCATGGCCCCGGCCATGTGGACGAGGCAGCAGCTGCCGTCCAGGCGGCCCTGGACGCCGGCATCACCCTGTTCGACCATGCCGACATCTACCGCAGCGGCAAGTCCGAGGCCGTCTTCGGCGACGTGCTGGCCTCCACCCCAGGCCTGCGGGGGCGGATCCGCCTCCAGACCAAGTGCGGCATCAGGCTGAACGAACGGGGCCTCCAGACGCACTACGACCTCAGCCGGGACGCCATCCTGGAACGCGTGAACGGCAGCCTGGCGCGGCTCCGGACAGACTACGTGGACATCCTCCTGCTGCACCGGCCGGATCCGTTGGCTGACCCCGCCGAGGTGGCCTCCGCCGTCGGGCAGCTCATGGCCGAAGGGAAGGTGCGGCAGCTGGGTGTTTCGAACATGTCCGCGGCGCAGATTGAGGTGCTGCAGGACCGGTTGGAGACGCCCGTGGTGGCCAACCAGTTGGAGATGAGCCTGCTCAAGCGGGCCTGGCTCGAAAGCCAGGTACTGGTCAACCACGCCGAACACCTGGACTACAGCTTTCCGCACGGCACGCTGGAGTACTGCACGCGCAACAACGTCACGCTCCAGGCTTACGGTTCGCTGGCGCGGGGTCTCTACACCGGAGCTGATCCGGACAGTCCGACACCGTCCGAAGCCGCCACCGCGGACCTCGTCGCTGAGCTGGCAGCCGAATACGGTACGTCCCGTGAGTCGGTCCTTTTGGGGTGGCTGATGAAGCACCCTGCGGGCATCTCGCCGGTGATTGGCACCGTCAACCCCGGCCGCATCAGGGCGTGCGGGGACGCTGCCCGCGTTGCCAAAGCCCTGACCCGCGCCGACTGGTACCGGCTGTGGGTCACCGCGAGGGGGAGCAATATCCCCTGAGCGGCCCCGGCGAGGGCAGCCGGGGACTGCCTGGGAGGCTAGGCGGCCAGGTGGAAAGTGCTGGCGAAGCGCTCCAGGAGGTCGCCGCTGCCGGCCAGCACCCTCACCGCGCCGGTGGTGATGGCGCGGCCCGGCGCAAGCTCCCCGGATATGAGCCGGCGGACATCGGGCCCTGCGGAAAAGGCGAGGTCGGCAGGGCCGTCTCCGCGCTCCACGGCAAGGATGCGGCCGGCCACCCGGATCAGCAAGGTTGCAGGGCCGAAATCTGCGGCGTAGGAGGTTGGGGGCAGGCTGGCAGCCACCTCCGGACGGAATGCCGTACGCAGCGCCATGGTCATTGAGTCGGGGGTGATGACCTGGTCCTCCCGGGGCTCGCCCATCGCCTTGAACCCCCAGGCGCCGAGGGCCAGCACCAGCGGCTCAAGTTCGCTGCCGTACGGCGTCAGTTCGTACACGATGACCCGGGAGTGCGGTACCCGGCGGATGATGCCTGCCGCCTGCAGTTCCTTGAGCCGCGCCGCCAGGATGTTGCTCGGAATCCGCGGAAGTCCCGCGGCGAGTTCGCCGTAGCGGCGCGGCCCCACCAGGAGGTCGCGCACGATGAGCAGGGCCCAGCGTTCGCCCACGAGCTCAAGGGCCCGTGTGACGCCGCAGTACTGGCCGTAGTCCCGCGCTGCCATTGGCCTCAGGACTGCTGGTTTACAAAAGCCTGGGGTCCCTGTTCGGCCGCGGCGGGGTGCATGTAGCCGAACTCCAGGACGTTTCCGTCAGGGTCCGTGAGTTGGCGCTGGTACATGAAGCCGAGGTCAGTAGCCGGGTGGTCCTCGGAGCCGCCCGCGGCCAGGCCTGCGGCGACCGCCGTGTCCACGGCTTCCCTGTCGTCCAGGAAGATGGCCGTTGAAACGGACACTGCGGCGGCCGGGTCTCCGATGGGCCGGTCGGTGAAGGTCTGGAAGAAGTCGCGGACCAGGATCATGAAGTAGCTGTGGTCCTCTTCAACAACCACGCAGGCAGCATTGTGGTCCGTGAAGAGCGGGTTGATGGTGAATCCGATGGCCGTGTAGAACGCCTTGGCGCGGTCCAGGTCGGTGACCGGCAGGTTGACGAACATGGAAGTCATGATGGTCTTCTTTCGTAGGCACTTTGGGTGACGGAAGTAACACTTGCAAAAAACAAGTGACAGGTCAAGGGTCTTAGGCGGGGCATTCCTTTTGGCGGACATTTCTTCTACAACTGGAAGGAGAAAGGACATGCCGTGACCGTCGCCATCATCCTGACGTCAGCGCTGCTGGCCATGGTGACAGTGCTCACCCTCGCCCTGCCGGCCATCAACAGTGACACGGTGCCGTTCGGGGTCCGGGTGCCGTCCCGCAACACTGCCGATCCAGTGATCGTGCGGCAGACCCGCACCTACCGCAAGCGGGTGCTGGCCAGCGCAGTGGTTGTGGCTGCGGCAACGGCTGCCGTTTCCGCCGCCAGCGGGGAGGCGCTGCTGCTGCCCTTGTCCGTCCTGGTCCTCGTCGGGACGTGGTACGCCTGCTTTGTCCTGGCCAACCACGCAATCCGCGCCGCCAAGGCCGCCGGGGGATGGTTCGAAGGCGTCCGGCAGGCAACCGCAGCGGAGGCCGGTGCGGAGGCGCAGCCACAGCGGGCGCCCTTCCCTTGGCCCTGGCTGGTCCCGGCGCTCGCCATCACGGCTGCCACCCTGTTGATAGGTGTTCTGCGCTATCCATCGATGCCGGGCCTGCTCGCCGTGCATTATGGCGCGGACGGCGTGCCTGACCGGCTTGCCGCCAAGTCGGTCGGGAGCGCTTTCTCGCTGGTTTTCGTGCAGTGCGGCCTGACGGCGCTGCTGGCAGGAGTGGCGGCGGCAGTCCACAGGAGCCGCCCGGATATCGACCCCGCGTACCCGGTTTCCTCCGCCCGCTGGCACCGCCGGTACACGGCGCAGAGCGTCAAAGCCCTGCTGGGACTGGTGGCCATGATCGATCTCGGAATGCTCTTCTCATCGCTGCTGATGTGGACGGGCACCGTCAGCACCTGGGCACCGCTCGCCGCCGTGCTTCCGGTCCTGGCCGGAGTCATTGTTGCTGCCATCGTCCTGGCACGGAATAACCGGGTGCCCGATGAGGGGGAACCGGATACCGGCCTGACGCACGTGGATGACGACAGGTTCTGGCGCGGCGGCCTGGTTTACGTCAACCGTGACGACCCCGCACTGATGGTGCCGCGCCGGTTCGGCCTGGGCTGGACCCTCAACTTCGGCAATCCCGGGGCGGCGATGTTCCTGGTGGGCGTGCTCGCGTTCGTTGGCCTCGTTATCAGCATCGTGGCAGCCCTGCGCCTGAACGGCTGACCCGGCTGGCGCCGCTCACAGAACGCAGTCACAACCCGTTTAGTTCGTATTGATCCTCACACCGGAGCCCATTTCTTCCTCGTGCCGGTGGCGGGCCAGATACTGTAGAAGCCATGACGTCTACCACCGCCGCCGAGACCGTACGGCCTGAACGCAACATCCCCGCAGAGATCGCCCGCTCCTGGCTCCTCGTGAACGCCATGAAGACCGAGCTCTTCGACCAGTCCGCCGTCTCACGCGCAGATTCGATCATTCTTGATATCGAAGACGCCGTGGACCCGTCCCAGAAGGACACGGCGCGGGGCAACGTGGTGGACTGGCTGACCCGCGGCGGCCAGGCCTGGGTCCGCATCAACGACGCCACCAGCCCGTTCTGGGCAGATGACCTTGCCGGCCTCCGTGGCACCCCCGGCCTGCTGGGCGTCATGCTCGCCAAGACCGAATCCGCGGACCAGGTCACCGAAAGCTTCCACCGCATGGACGGCAAGACCCCCGTTATTCCCCTGGTGGAGTCCGCCGTCGGCATCGAGGAAGCCAACAACATCGCCAAGGCCCAGGGTGCCTTCCGCCTGGCCTTCGGTTCCGGTGACTTCCGCCGCGACACCGGCATGGCCGCCACCCCGGAGGCCATGGCCTACCCGCGCGCCAAACTGGTGGTCGCCAGCCGCGTGGGCAACCTGCCCGGCCCCATCGACGGACCCACCGTGGGCACCAACCACCCCATCCTGCGAGAGCAGACCGGCATCACCGTGATGATGGGCATGACCGGCAAGCTGTGCCTGGCCATCGACCAGACCCCCGTGATCAACGAAGTCATCAGCCCCACGCCGTCCGACGTCGCCTGGGCCACCGACTTCATGGCCGACTTCGAAGCCAACGGCCGCGTCATCCGCGACGGCTCGGACCTGCCCCGCCTGGGCCGCGCCGAAAAGATCATGAAGCTGGCTGTAGCCTTTGGGGTGCAGCCCGCGCTGTAGCGTACGCCCCCAGCACTTCAGGAGACCCCGTGACCGATACCCGATATCTGGTCCACGGGGTCTTTTGGGATGGTCCGCCGGCCGCCACGGCAGCGGACGACGGCGGCGCCCCGGTCCTGCGCCTCCAGTCACCGTCCGGGGACTTCCGGGAGTTGAGCCTCCGTCCTGGCGCACGGCTCGGATTCCGGGTGGCGGGGCCGGCCAAGTCCTGCCTGGGGCACCTGGTGGTCCACTCGTCCACCCGGCGCGACCACATCCTCTGCAAAGCAGCCGCCCCGGCCGCAAGGGGACGGCAATGCGAACGCTGCTTCGTCCTGGACGAATCCCGGCTGATCCACGACTTCCACCGCGGCGGCCGCGTGACTCCCGGTCTCCGTGACTACCTGATGCAGGAGCACTGGCTTTACGTTGCCACCTTCGCCGGAGGCGCCACCAAGGTGGGTACGGCCTCCGGCCCCCGCAAGTGGAACAGGCTGGCCGAGCAGGGCGCCACAGTGGCCAGATACGTGGCACGGGCCGAAGACGGCCGGGTGGTCCGGGTCCTGGAGGACCTGGTCACGGCCGGCCTGGCGCTGACCCAGCTGGTGCGCTCCAGCGCCAAAACCGAGGCGCTCCTGCAGCCTCTGGCCGCAGGAGACCTGGACGCCATCAGCAGCCGCCACGCAGGCGAGGTGCGGCACCTGCTGGCCCGCACCGCCGTCGGCGGCTTCACCGTGGTTTACGAAACGTGGGTGCGTCCCGCCCAGGCAGACGCCGTCTACGGTCCGGCGTCCCGCCACGCCTACCCCCATCCACTGGACGGCGGGGAGCACGGCTTTACCGTCGCAGCCATCAGCGGGGCCAACGTGCTGGCCCGGCTGGATGGCACCGAGTCGATGTTCGTAGTGAACCTGGCGCACCTGACGGCACGGACCATCGAGCCGGGGGACTTCGCCTCGGCGGTGCCGGCCGTGCAGGAAGCCCTGTTCTAGGACCTGCGTGAGAGCGGGCCCGGCAGTCCGGGCAGGGCAACCCCGGTAGACTTGGACGGTGCTGAACGAATTCTGGGCCACCGCGCCAACGTCCTACAAAGTCATGGTCTTCAGCGCCATGGGCCTGATCGCCGTCGGCATCATCCTGAACCTCGTGGGCAACACCAGCGGCAACCAGGGCCTGGCCATGGCATCCCTGCCGCTGATCGGACTGGGCCTTGTCCTGCACGTGGTGGGCATGGTGGTCCGCGGCCAGTCGATCCGGAAGAACCTCCGCCGCTAGCCGAGCCGCCAGGGACTCCCGTTTTCGGCCCGCCATGACGCGGACGATAGGCTTGAGGCCATGACTATCAATCCGGATCTGCAGGGCCGCAGCTACCCTGCCGCAGAGGTGTACGACGTCGGCCGCGAGAAGATCCGCGAGTTCGCCCGGGCGGTCAAGGCCACCCATCCCGCACACTTCGACGTCGATGCCGCCACGGCACTGGGCCATCGCGACCTCGTGGCACCGCCCACCTTCGCCATCATCATTGCCCAGCGCGCCGACGCCCAGCTCATCGAGGATCCGGAAGCCGGCATCGACTTCTCCCGCGTGGTCCACGCAGACCAGCGCTTCACCCACCACCGGCCCATCTTCGCCGGTGACCGGCTCGTAGCCGAACTGCACGTGGACGGCGTCCGCGCCATGGGCGGCGGCGCCATGATCACCACCCGCTCCGAGATTTTCGCCCTCGGCGACGGTGACTCCCGCGAGCAGGTCACCACCACCACGTCATCCATCCTGGTCCGCGGAGAGGGACAGTAACCATGAGCCCCAGCATCACCGACCTGGCTGCCGGCCAGGAGATCGGCAGCCGCACCGTCGAGGTCACCCGCACGGACCTGGTCAAGTACGCCGGCGCCTCCGGCGACTTCAACCCCATCCACTGGAACGAGGCCTTCGCCACCGGCGTCGAACTGCCAGGCGTCATCGCGCACGGCATGTTCACCATGGGCTCGGCCGTCCAGCTGGTGACCGACTGGGCAGGCGACCCGGCCGCCGTCGTCGATTTCCAGACCCGCTTCACCAAGCCCGTCCTGGTCACCGACACCACCGGCACCGCAGAGCCCGGCGCCACCATTGAGGTCAGCGGAACCATCGGAAAGCTCGACGCCGAGGCCGGCACCGCCCGCGTGGACCTCACCGTCACCGCGGCCGGGCAAAAGGTCCTGATGAAGGCCCAGGCCGTCGTCAAGCTCTCCTAGCGGAACCCCTTGACCAAAACGGCAGCACCCCAAGCCACCGCGGCCAACGTCACCCACTGGCGCAACGCCGTCGTAGTGGCTTACGGCGCCAGCGGACTCGCCTTCGCGTCCTGGGTGTCCCGGCTCCCGGCAATCCGTGACGCCCTGGACCTGACCCCGGGTAACGTGGGCGTCCTGCTGCTCTGCCTGACGCTGGGCTCGTTTGCATCGGTGTCTGCCTCGGGCCTGATCGTGCTCCGGCTGGGCTCCAAGCAGACCATCCGGACCGGCAGCATCATGGTGGGCTTCGGCCTCCTGCTCGCCGGCATAGGCACCTCCCTGCTGGCCAGTCCCGTGGTGACCGCGGCAGGGCTGGCCGTCATCGGGCTGGGCACCGGAAGCTGGAACACGGCCTCGAACGTGGAGGGCGCGGCGGTGGAACGGGCCGTGGGCCGGCACATCATGCCCCGGCTCCACGGTGCCTTCAGCCTGGGGACCGTGGCGGGTGCTGGCCTGGGGGCTGCCGCTGCCGCGGTGTCCCTGCCGGTGGCCTGGCACCTCGGCGCGGCAGGCCTGGTGGTCGCAGTATCGGTGGCGACGGCGGCGTCCTGGTTCCGGGCGGACGTCACTCCGGTAGCGGGGGAGCGGACCTACACTCCTGACCACTTCGAGGACCCCACCACCGGCCCCATTCCCCTCATCACCGCCGGTGAAGGGGAGGCACCCCTCGACAACAAGCGCAAAATTGCCCAGGCCTGGCGCGACCGGAGGACGCTCCTCCTGGGTGTCCTGGTGCTGGGCCTGGCCCTGGCCGAAGGGGCAGCGGGGGACTGGGTGGCCCTGGCGCTGGCGGACGGGCACGGCCAAAGCGACGCCGCGGGCGCCGCCGGGTACGGGCTGTTCGTGACGTTCATGACCATCGGCCGGTTCGCCGGAACCCTCGTCCTGGACCGCTACGGCAGGGTTCCGGTGATGCGCTGGTGTGCCGCGCTGGCGGTCCTGGGCCTGGGCCTGTTCGTCTTCGCACCGGTACCGTGGCTTGCCTTCATCGGCCTCGCCGTCTGGGGACTCGGTGCTTCGCTGGGATTCCCCGTGGGCATGTCCGCCGCGGCCGACGACCCCGCCAAAGCCGCCGCCAGGGTATCCGTGGTCTCCACCATCGGCTACGGCGCGTTCCTGTGCGGACCGCCGCTGCTGGGCCTGCTGGCCGAGCATGTGGGCATCCTGCACTCGCTGCTGGCCGTCATGGTGATGCTGGCCGTCAGCTTCTTCCTGTCGCCGGTGGCCCGGAAGCTTTCCTGACTACCCCGCATTACCTTTGCCGTAGTGCAACTTCGGGTAACGTGGAGCGGTGACTTCCACGCTGCTTTCTTCCCTGACCACCTCCGCTGTCGGCGGCCCCGCCGGCAAGTACATCGAGGCGCGGACCGAGGCTGAGATCATCGATGCCGTCCGCACCGCGGATGCCGCCGGGGAACAGGTGCTGATCATCGCGGGCGGCTCCAACCTCCTGATCTCCGACGACGGGTACCCCGGGACGGTGGTGAAGATCGCCTCCGAGGGCTTCACGGTTAACGCGGAAGACTCCTGCGGCGGCGTGGCTGTGGTGGTCCAGGCCGGGCACAACTGGGACCAACTGGTGGATTACGCCGTCCGGCATGCCTGGTCCGGACTCGAGGCGCTGTCCGGGATCCCGGGGTCAACGGGCGCGACGCCGGTCCAGAACGTGGGTGCCTACGGCGCCGACGTCTCGCAGACCATTGCCGTGGTCCGGACGTGGGACCGCGAGCGGAACGCCGTGCAGACCTTCACCAGCTCTGAGCTGAAGTTCGGCTACCGGGACTCCATCCTGAAGCAGACCACCGTGAACGGATCGCCCCGGTACGTGGTGCTGACGGTTGAATTCCAGCTGCCGCTGGGCCGGATGAGCGCCCCCATCCGGTACGCCGAGCTGGCACGGTCCCTCGGCGTTGAGGCGGGCAAGCGGGCCTACTCGAACGATGTGCGCCGGGAAGTACTGCGGCTGCGGGCTTCCAAGGGCATGGTCCTGGATCTTGCGGACCGGGACACCTATTCCACCGGTTCGTTTTTCACCAACCCGATTGTTCCCGAGGCGGAAGCGGCGTCGCTGCCGGAGAACGCGCCGCGGTACCCTGCCGGCCAGGACGGAATGGTGAAGCTGTCCGCTGCGTGGCTGATTGACCAAGCCGGCTTCGGCAAGGGCTTCGGGCTCGAACCGGACAGCGTGTCCGGGGGACGGGCTTCGCTGTCCACCAAGCACACGCTGGCCATCACGAACCGCGGCGGCGCAGGCGCCGCCGATGTGGTGGCCGTGGCACGCGAGGTGCGTGCCGGCGTCGAACGCCGCTTTGGCGTCAGGCTGCACCCCGAGCCGCTGCTTATCGGCCTGGAACTGTAGCCTCTTCTTCGGCGGCCACTGGGGTGGCTGCCGGGTCCTGGCGCAGGGATGCCGCCGCACCCATGACGGCCGAGGCCCATCCGGCCAGGGACAGGTAGATGCCCATGAAGATCCATACCAGCTGCCCCGGCGCCAGCGGGCTCACTGTCCCGGCCACGATGCACGTGGCCAGGCCGGCGGTGGCGACCGCCAGGGACAGGACCCAGAGCACCCGTCCGGTCATCGGGTGGCGGCGCCAGTCCCGGCGGATCCGCACGCCTTGGCAGCCCGTGCTAAGGCCGGGAAAGAGGACCGCGTAACCTCCGCCCAGGCTCAGGGCCAATGAGGGCAGAAGGATCCGGGGTTCAGACTGTCCGCTGCCCAGGAACCTGGTGAGGGAAAGGCCTCCCAGCGCCGTTCCGGCCAGGACGCTGAGCGTCCCGCCGATCATCCACATCCTGGTTTTACGCGCGAGCAACAGCCACAAACTCCCCAAAGTCATGGTTCCACCCTAACCGGCGTAGGCGCCCAAGGGTGCGGCACCTAGGATGAAGCAATGTCACCAACCGCAGTGCGGCTGAGCCGCAACGTCATGGGCCGGCTCCGGCTGGCGTCCCAGGGGCTCGCAGCTTCCGGGTCCGCGACAGTGGCCGGGCCTGGCGGTGTTGTCCCCGGCTCCGCCGAGGACGTGGTGCGGTGGATGACGGCGATGCAGGCGCAGGACCTGCAGGCGTCGCTGTGGGCCGTGGGTGTACGGCACCCGGGCTTGGGCCTGGGTGATGTACGTTCCGCCCTGGATGCAGGCTTGATCGTCCGTTCCTGGCCCATGCGCGGAACGCTGCACCTGGTGGCCCCCGAGGACCTTGGCTGGATGCTGGACCTCACTGCCGAACGCCTTACCAGGAGCATCGCCGCCAGGCACCGGGAACTGGCCATCAGCTGGGCCGATATCGAGGCGAGCCGGGATGTGGCACTGGCCCGGATCGCTGCAGGCGGTCCTGTCAGCCGTGCAGACCTGTTCAAGGAGTTCGATGCCGCCGGCCAGCCGACTACGGGCCAGCGGGGCATCCACATACTGGGCACGCTGTGCCGGCACGCCTGGCTGGTGCAGGGGCCGCTGGCGGGAAACCAGCAGCTGCTGGTCGCTTTCGACGAATGGATTCCCGTGTCACGGCGCCTCGAACGGGCCGAGGCGGTGGCGGAGTTCCTGCTGCGCTACATCCGAAGCCACGGGCCGGCCACTGTAAGGGACTTCGCCTGGTGGACGCAGATCCCGCTCACCGAGGCCAGGGCAGCGCTCGATGCCATCCGCAGCCAGGTAGTAGAGGTTGAGTTCGGCGGCGTCAGCTATTGGATGTCGCCGGAGACGGCCTCCCTGCTGGACAGCGGGGTCCCGGCGTCCAGATCGGTCCTGCTGCTGCCCGGCTTCGACGAATTTGTCCTCGGCTACCAGGACCGTGGCCTTGTGCTGGCACCGGAGCACTTCAACAGCATTGTTCCCGGCGGCAACGGGGTCTTCAAGAAGACTGTGGTTGCGGCGGGGGAGGTGGTGGGCACCTGGGCGCGGGAAGGCACCGGCCGTACTGCCGCCGTCGTACCCGAATTCTTCGACGGGATCCGGCCGCTGGGTCCGGCAGCGCAGGCAGCCCTGGCCAAAGCCGCCCGCCGGTACGAGGCCTTCCTGGCAGCCTGACGCCGCGGAAATGCAGAAGCGGCCCCGCCGCGCATGACCGGTGCCGGGGCACCAAGGGTCCTGCGGGTCAGGGCCGCCCGTGAAGCAGCCGGGGGGGGCTTAGAGGTTGCCGGTGGCGATCTTCAGCATGCGGCGCAGCGGCTCGGCGGCGCCCCAGAGGAGCTGGTCGCCCACCGTGAAGGCGCTGATGTAGTTCGGGCCCATCTCCATCTTGCGGATGCGTCCCACCGGGATGTCCAGGGTGCCGGAAGCGGCTACGGGCGTGAGGTCGGCCATGGAGGCTTCCTTGGTGTTGGGAACCACCTTGGCCCACTCGTTGTCCTCGGCCAGCAGCTTTTCAATCACGGTCACGGAGAGGTCTTCGCGGAGCTTCAGCGTCAGTGCCTGCGAGTGGGAGCGCATGGCGCCGATGCGGACGCAGAGGCCGTCCATTATCACGTGGTTGTCCTCGGCGGTGCCCAGGATTTTGTTGGTCTCAACCCCGGCCTTCCACTCCTCCTTGGACTGCCCGTTGCCCAGGTCCGCGTCGATCCAGGGGATCAGTGAGCCGGCCAGCGGGACGCCGAACTGGGTGGCGTCGATGTCGCTGCGCTGGTGGGCCAGGACCTTGCGGTCGATCTCGAGGATGGCCGACGCGGGGTCGTCCAGTTCGGTGCTGACCTCGGCGTTGAGCGTGCCGAACTGGCTGAGGAGCTCACGCATGTGGCGGGCGCCGCCGCCGGAGGCGGCCTGGTAGGTCATGGATGTGCCCCATTCGACGAGGCCGTTCTTGAAGAGTCCGCCGAGGCCCATGAGCATGCAGGAAACCGTGCAGTTGCCGCCGATGAAGTCCTTGGTGCCGTTGACCAGGCCCTTGTCGATGACATCGCGGTTGATGGGGTCCAGCACGATGATCGAGTCGTCGTTCATGCGCAGGGTGGAGGCGGCGTCGATCCAGAGGCCGTCCCAGCCGCGGCCGCGCAGTTCGCCGTGGACCTGCTTGGTGTAGTCCCCGCCCTGGGCGGTGACGATAATGGGCAGCTTCGCCAGGGTGTCAAGGTCGAACGCGTTCTCGAGCTTGCCGGCGCTCCCACCTGCTGAACCAGCAAGGGTGGGGGCGGCACCGCCCGCGTTGGACGTGGAGAAAAACACCGGGTTGATGTTGGCGAAGTCGCCCTCGTCCTGCATGCGCTGCATGAGGACGGAGCCCACCATGCCGCGCCATCCGACCAGGCCGACGGAAGGGGTAGCTGCTGTAGTCATTCGTACAGTTTAGACTTCGCAACCGGAAGGGCGCAGTCGGTTACGTCACGGCCGGCAGGCTCCGGCGGAGTACGACGGCGGCCCGGACCTGAAGCGGTTTTCCGCGGCCGGCAGCCGCGAAGGGCTAGCTCGGGTCGGACTCTTCCAGCATGGCGGTTTTGCGGGCGCGCAGGGCGAAGAACGCGCCAAAGGCGAAGGCCTGCGTCACCATCACCAGCACGATGGCGCCGGCGATCTTGTTGCCGCCCAGGATCATGGTGAGTCCAACAATTGCGGACAGCAGCGCCAGGAGGGGAAGGAGCATGTACCCCAGGACGAACAGGGTTTCGGGTTTCTTCAGCATCGTCCTAGCTTTCGGTCCGTGACCATTTGGTGAATCGGTAGCGCGTGCCGTTGGCGCCGGTCAGCCATCCGTCCGGCGGGAGGGAGGAGCTGGCCTCCCAACTGGTGCCGAGCTCCGGAGCGTACGTATCGCCGTCGGCCTCCACGTCGATGGTGGTGACCACCGCAACGTTGGCGAGCTCCGTCGACTGGCGGAAAATCTCGCCGCCGCCAAGGATCCAGACGGTGTCGCCGCCGTCGACGAACTGGGACTCCAGCAGCGCGTCATCCAGCGAAGGGACCACGACGGCGCCCTCCGCCTCGGGCGTATCGGCCCAGCTCTTCTGCCGGGTGATGACGATGTTGGTCCGCCCGGGCAGGGGGCGGTACTTCTCCGGAAAGGACAGCCAGGTCTTGCGGCCCATGATGACCGGGTGCCCGGTGGTCAGCCGGGTGAAGTGCCTGAGGTCCTCCGGCAGGTGCCAGGGCATGTCCCCGTCCTTGCCGATGACGCCGTCCGGTGTCTGGGCCCAGACCAGGCCAACGCCCGTGATGGAAGCGGCAAGTTCCTCGGTGAAGGACTGGGGATCGGTGGAGTTCTCGGTGCTCATACGGCAATCGGCGCCTTAATGGTGGGGTGGTGCTTGTAACCGACCACCTCGAAGTCTTCCAGCGTGTAGTCGAAGATGGAGGCGGGCTTCCTGTTGATCAACAGCTGCGGGTACTCGTACGGCTCCCGTTCGAGCTGCTTGAGGACCTGGTCCATGTGGTTCTCGTAGATGTGGACGTCGCCGCCGGTCCACACGAATTCGCCGGGCTCGAGGCCCACCTGCTGGGCCAGCATGTACGTGAGCAGGGCGTAGGAGGCGATGTTGAACGGGACGCCCAGGAACATGTCCGCCGAACGCTGGTACAGCTGGCAGGAAAGCTTGCCGTCTGCAACATAGAACTGGAAGAACGCGTGGCAGGGCGGCAGCGCCATGTCGTTGAGCTCGGAGACGTTCCAGGCCGAGACGATGTGCCGGCGGGAGTCCGGGTTGGCCTTGAGGTTCTCTACGAGCTCGGCGATCTGGTCGATGTGGCCGCCGTCCGGGGTGGGCCAGCTGCGCCACTGCACGCCGTACACCGGGCCAAGGTCGCCGTCCTCGTCAGCCCATTCGTTCCAGATGGTGACGCCCTGGTCCTGCATCCATTTCACGTTGGTTTCGCCGCGCAGGAACCACAACAGTTCCACTGCCACGGACTTGAAGTGGACCCGCTTGGTGGTGATGAGCGGGAAGCCTTCGGCCAGGTCGAAACGGATCTGGCGGCCGAAAACGCTGGTGGTTCCGGTTCCCGTACGGTCGGATTTGTGCGTGCCCTGGGCCAGGACGTCGCGCAGAAGGTCTTCATAAGGCGTGGGGATGCTCACCGTCCCAGTCTACCGGGGCGGAGCCGGCGGGACGGAGACCGCGCGGGTGGCGCGGACCACCAGCCACAGGGTGAAGCCCATCAGGAGAAGCATCGGCGCCCAGATGGTCCAGGGGCTTGCCAGTCCGAGCCAGCCCGTGGTGCACAGCCAGCAGAAGAGGATAGCCAATGCCGGGGTCAGCTTGGCCAGGACGTCCCTGCCCGCGCGGGCCTCGAGCGCCGCCCGGTCCGGATCCTGGGCTCTTTTGGCGGCCATGGCCGGAAGGAACCGGTACAGCAGCCACAGGAACGCCACCACGCCGGTACCGATCAGCAGCGGCGAAAAAACGGCAAGAACTGACTTGCCGGCGAACCTGTCCGGGATGCCCGCCCCGTTCCAATGCACGGGGACGGGATCAGGCATTTCCGGGTACAGGTAAGTCCCGAGGACCGCGGTGGCCGCCAGGAGCAGGAGGGACGGCACAAACCAGGTCCGCCGGGAGGGCGGGCGCGGATCAGCGTCCATCGGTCCGCTCCCTTCCGAGCCTTGCGCGGACCAGGTCCAGCAGCATCCCGTCGCTGAGTCCCGCCTTCCGGCCGGCCTCCAGATAGCGTTCGACGGCGGAGGTCACCTCCGGCGGTACTGTACCCGGGCTGCCGTTCCCGGTACCGCCGGGAAGGGCGGCGATAAAGGTGCCGCCCCGGCGTCGTGATTCAACAACCCCGGCCGCCTCCAACTCCTTGTACGCCCTGGCCACGGTGCCGGCAGCAATGCCTAAATCCGCGGCCAGGCTGCGGACGGTGGGCAGCCTGCTTCCAGCCTGCAGTACGCCAACCGCAACCAGGGAGCTGATCTGTGACCGGATCTGCTCATAGGGCGGGGTGGCGGACCGCAGGTCCACGGTGATTCCGGCGCTCACGGCACCGTTTCGGGCGCGGGCGCTGCCGCGGCGGCAGGCTGGGCGGTGATTCCGCGGACCGGGATCACCGCAATGACTACACCGCCAGCAGCCAGGATCACCCCGGCTCCCGGTGCGATCTGCCACAGGACCGACGTGGCGTCGGTGCCCGGCGGGGAAAAGCGCTGCAGCGCTGGTGCTGCGCTCATGAGCAGCGCCCCGGCCTGGGCGGCGAAGAGAGCAGCCACGGTGCGGGCCACCCTGTGCAGCGTGATGGCCCGAAGTGCGGCGTCCAGTCCGGGAACCGCACCCGGGATACTGCGGCGGCGCCGTGCCACGGCAACGGGCACGGCGGCGGTTCCGATGGCAGCAGCGGTGGTCCACGCCGTTGCCGGCCACAGCGGTGGTGCGCCAGTTTCTGCCTGCCGTGTTGCGATGAACACCAGGACGATGAGCAGGATGGCCATGGCAGCAATCGCGGTGGTGATAAGTGCGGGGGAGACGAGCTGGCGGGGCCAGTGGCGGGGCTCGCTGTCCGTGCCGTGGTTGCGGTGCAGGAGGACCTCGCCGCCGGCCACTACCGCCAGGACAGCGATGGCCGCCAGTGCTACGAAGAGCGCCGGGTGGCCGGTGAGGACGCCCGGCATCACCGCCGCTGCCACCAGCGGAAGCAGCGCGGCCAACCCCATGGCCGGCCCGATCGAAACCACCAGTTTCGTAGCCGGTTGCGGGTCAAGGATCCGCCGGGCCCGGCGTTCCGTCAGTCCGTGGGACAGCTTGGGCGGCGCCCACCACCACATGGCCAGCAGGACCACGAGGTTCACCAAGACTGCCGGATTGAACCAGTTACCCGTGGCTTCTGCCGGGTCCGGTAGTGAGGCATGGCTGCCGGCGATGGCAGTGAGCCCGGACGCTATGGTGGCCACGGTCCGGAGCAGCCGGTTCATCGCGATGGTCCGCAGGAGGCCGTTGTTCTCCGGACCCATATCTTCCAGCCGCCGACGCCGGGCGATCAGTACCAGGACAGCGACGGTTCCTGCGGCCAGGACCAGCAGCGCACCGCCCAGCGGCGCTGCGAGGTCTGCCCCCGGCACGCGGCCGTCCCCGCCGTAGTACACGTATCCGCCGGAAGGTTCCGGCCGCGGAACGTAGAGTTCCGGGTCAAAGCCCGGAAGGGTGGCAGTCCAAGCAATTTGTGCTGCCGCAACGATGAACAGGGCGAGGACGGTCCAGGCCAGGCGGCGTGGGATGAAGTCCCGGACCCTGCGCACCTCGAGGCTTGCCTGCCGGCGCGGAAGCTGGGGGCCCGGATAGCTGAGCTGGCCGATGGCGTGCACCGCAAGGCAACCCAGGATTGGCCACGCCAGGACAGGGAGGAGTTCGACGGCGGACGGCGCCTGGTACAGCCCGGAAACAGGGATCAGGCCCGCCTTCGCCGCCGGCTGGAGCGAACTCACCAGCCAGCCGATGACCCCGATCCAGAGTGCGTGCTTGGCCGCCGTGTCCGCTGAACCGGTTTTCCCCGGTTGCCAGATGACCCACCGGAGCAGCAGATAGACACCTGCGGCCAGCAGGAACGGAAACAGGATCACCGTCGGCTGCATTGCATTGAACGCTAAGGCATCGAGGCCTGGCACATCTTCCCCCAAAATCGTGCGGCTTTGTATCAAGTATTTGATACAAAGTGGCGCGAGGTCAACCGGGCGGGCCAGCCAGTACCGTCAGTCGTCGAAGGGTTTGAACCGCTCCACCGCTACAACGTTGTTCCCCTTGGCGTAGGCCACGTGGCACACCACCAGCTCTCCGGGCGACAGATACGGGTCCGACGAGGGGAGGAGGCTGTTCAGCCGCGCCGGCATGTGCTTGGCCAGCTGGGCGAGGACCGTGGGAAGGGCCGGGCGGTGCGTGCAAACTGCCACGGGCCGCTGCTTGTCGAAAAGCGACTCGATTATGCCGGCCGTCTTTTTGGGGCTGCGCTCATGCCGGTGTTCCGTCAGTGCCTCCGCCATCTTGACCTTCGCACCGCTGGCCTTGGCGTAAGGAGCCACTGTGGCGACGCAGCGCAGCCACGGGCTGGTGACCACCCGCGGCGGCTTCCAGGCCTGCAGCAACCTGCCCACGGCCTGCGCCTGCCGGATACCGGTGGCGGCCAGCGGCCGCTCACCTTCGGCCTTGGTCCAGGACGAACGGGGCTTTGCCTTGGCATGACGGACAACCAACAGCGGCCAGGTGTCCAGCGCGCCGCGGGCATGCGCCTCGCGAAGGTGCCGCAGCGGCGCCGTATCCGAAGGGTTGGAGAGGAGCGCAGCCGCCTTGTCCGGGCTGCACCACATGACGGAGTCCACCTCCTTGCCATCCGGTACGAGGCGTGCGCCATTGACCTTCACGGCCCAGTAATAGACCACCTTCAGCCCGGAGGCCACGTGGTAGTGGATCGGCGGCAGGGGAATGCCCAGCGAGGCATCGAGCCCAATTTCCTCCCGCACTTCCCGGACCGCGCACTCCGGTACCGTCTCGCCGTCGTCGATCTTGCCTTTTGGCCAGGACCAGTCGTCATAGCGGGGGCGGTGGATCAGGAGGACTTCAAGGCCTTCCCGGGTGGCCCGCCAGGGGATAGCTCCGGCAGCAGTGACCGCTACTGGTTCCCCCGGATGGTCTGTCTGGTCTTCTACGAGTGCATCGCTCGACAACGCCGGGGCCCTAACGCCGGCTCAGGCTGCGCTGCCGGGGGCGCGAGGCGAGCAGCCAGGACTGGACGTCCTCCAGCGGCTTGCCGTCCTCCCCGAGGTGGTGGCGGATCCAGTGGCCGTCGTTGTCCAGGTGCCAGCTGGACGTTTCCGGTGCCATGTAGCGCTGCAGCAGGTCGAGGACGTAGGTGACGTCATCGGGGCTGGCAAGCTGCACCAGGGCCTCCACCCTGCGGTCGAGGTTGCGGTGCATCATGTCGGCCGAGCCGATGTACACCACGGGTTCCCCGCCGTTGGCGAAGGCAAACACGCGGGAGTGCTCCAGGAACCGGCCCAGGATGGACCGGACCGTGATGTTCTCGCTCAGGCCCGGCACGCCGGGGCGCAGCGAGCAGATTCCGCGAACCACCACGTCCACCTTCACGCCGGCCTGGGACGCGCGGTAGAGGGAGTCGATGATGGCTTCGTCCACCATGGAGTTGACCTTGATCTGGACGCGGCCCGGCTTGCCGGCCCTGGCATTGCGGATCTCGGTTTCAATCCTGTCGATCAGCCCGGAGCGCACGGAACGGGGAGCCACCAGCAGCCGCTTGAACGTGGACTTGGGAGCGTAGCCGGACAGCTGGTTGAACAGCTTGGACAGGTCCTGGCCAACCTGCTCGTTGGACGTCAGGAGTCCGAGGTCCTCGTAGTACCGCGCGGTGCGGGGGTGGTAGTTGCCGGTGCCGATGTGGCAGTAGCGGCGGAGGCCATCCACTTCCTGGCGGACCACCAGGGACAGCTTGCAGTGCGTTTTCAGGCCCACGATGCCGTACACCACGTGCACGCCGGCCTGTTCCAGCTTGCGGGCCCAGGAGATGTTGGCCTGTTCGTCGAACCGGGCCTTGATTTCCACCAGGGCCAGGACCTGTTTGCCGGCCTCCGCGGCGTCGATGAGCGCATCGACGATGGGGGAGTCGCCGGACGTGCGGTACAGCGTCTGCTTAATGGCCTGGACCTTGGGATCCGCCGCAGCCTGCTCCAGGAAAGCCTGGACGGACGTGGAGAACGAATCGTATGGGTGGTGGAGCAGGATGTCGCGGCGGCGCATGGCGGCAAAGACGTTGGCGGCCTTCGATGTCTCTGACTCGTTCAGGTACCGGGAGGTGTGCGGAACGTGCTTGGGGTAGTGCAGGTCGGCGCGGTCGATGCCGCCGATGACGGCGAGGCCGCGGAGATCCAGGGGAGCAGGTACCGAATAGACCTCGGACTCCTCCACGCCGAGTTCGCGGATCAGCAGGGCCCGGATGTTGGGGTTGATGTCGTTGGTGAGTTCCAGCCGGACCGGTGGGCCGAACCGGCGGCGCAACAGTTCCTTCTCCAGGGCCTGGAGGAGGTTCTCGGCGTCGTCCTCCTCAACCTCCACGTCCTCGTTGCGGGTGACGCGGAAGGTGTGGTGCTCCAGGACTTCCATGCCGGGGAAAAGCTTGTCCAAATGGACGGCGATGACGTCTTCCAGGGCGATGAATCGTGCCACTCGTCCGGCCACGGCGCCTGCACGCGGGCCGTCGATGGAGATCAGCCGCGGGAGCTGGTCCGGCACCTTGACGCGGGCGAACAGTTCCTTGTCGCTCACCGGGTTCCGGACCACCACGGCCAGGTTGAGGGACAGCCCGGAAATGTAGGGGAAGGGGTGCGCCGGGTCCACCGCGAGGGGCGTGAGGATGGGGAACACCTTTTCGGCGAACATGACGCTCAGCTGCTGCTGGGCGGCGTCGTCGAGTTCGTCCCAGTGCATGAGGTGGATGTGCTCATACGCCAGGGCCGGCCGGATCTGTTCGGCGTACACCTGGGCGTGCCGCTGCTGCAGCCGGTGGGCTTCGGCGCTGATCTGTTCCAGCACTTCCACCGGGCTCAGGCCGGCCGGGGAAGGGACAGCCAGGCCGGTGGCGATACGGCGCTTCAGGCCTGCCACCCGGACCATGAAGAACTCATCGAGGTTGGAGGCGAAGATGGAGAGGAAGTTAACACGTTCCAGCAGGTGCAGGGTGGGGTCCTCAGCCAATTCCAGCACCCGGGAGTTGAAGCTGAGCCAGCTCAGCTCACGGTCCAGGAAACGGTCCGGGCTGATGTCCCCCTCCGGCTCGAGGTTCGGAGCGAACTCCGGGATGTCGATGCGGTCCTGCGTGGCCCGGGAGGCCGGAACCTCGGAGGAGCCGAAGCGGGCACGGACCGGGGGTGCAGCATCCTGGGACGTGGCTGTTCCGGACGGTTCCGGGTTCATGGGATCTCCTTTTACCTGGCGCTTGATGCTGGCGCTTCCGGCCTGCGCGGTTCTGTTTCAACCTTACAAGCATTCACCGCGGCGGAGCCCCTGATTTCCGCGCCCTGCCCGGTGAATCAGCCGATTGGACTAACCTTCCTTGACCGGCCCGTACATGACGTCCATGTCCCAGCGGGTGAACCCCAGCCTGCGGTACAGCGAGACCGCGGGTGTGTTGTCCGCGTCCGTGTACAGCATCACTGCGTGCAGGCCGAGGTCCTGCAGGTACTTGATGCCGGCGAGGGTCAGGGCTTTCCCCAGCCCGGAGCCCTGAGCTTCAGGCGCCACGCCCACTACGTAGACTTCGCCGATCGCGGGGTGCGAGCCGTGGCGGGGATGGACCTTCGTCCAGTGGAAGCCCACGACGCGGCCCCCGGCGTCCACGGCGAGGAGGAAGCCGGCGGGGTCGAACCAGTCTTCCTCCATGCGTGCCGCCAGGTCCGCCCGGGTGAGGCTGCCCTGTTCCGGGTGGTGCGAAAAGGCCGCACGGTTGACGGCCAGCCACGCGTCCTCGTCCTGGCCCGGGACGAACGGACGCAGCGACACGCCATCCGGAAGCACTGCCTCGGGAAGGTCCGCCTCCGCCGTCGTCATCCGCATCTTCCACAACTCCCGCACCGGCGCGTAGCCGTACCGTGCGGCGAGGTCGGCGGCGGCCTCGTGGTTGCCGTGGGACCAGGCCTTCAGCCCGTCAAACCCCCGGCGGTCCTGCAGCGCCCGCACCAGGCGGTCAGCCACGCCCTGGTTCCGGTAGGAAGGGTGCACCGCAATTTCCAGTACCCCGCTGTGATCCGGTTCTTCCACCACGACGGCGAATCCCGCCAGGTCCTGGCCCGTGGCAGGATCCGAGTCCTCGTCCGGGGCATACAGCGCCAGGGTCAGCAGCGAGTGGTCTGCAGAATCCCCGGCGCGCATGGTCACCAGTGTCTGCTCGGAGATCGAGGGGTTGCCGTCGGACTCTTCGGCCGCAACCAGGAGGTCGCGGCAGTCCTTCAGGAGTTGCTGGTCAACCCCGCCTTGGACAACATGGACGGGCCACTTCTCGGGGTGCGCTGGAGTCATGAAGCTAGGCTACGGGATCAAGGGCCGGCGGCTCAGGCTTCGGTCAGTTCGTCTTCCTGCTGCCGCACCAGGGTCAGGCGGTAGCCGACGTTCCGCACAGTGCTGATGAGGTTCTCGTGGTCGGCGCCCAGCTTGGCGCGCAGGCGCCGGACGTGCACGTCAACGGTGCGGGTGCCACCGTAGTAGTCGTAGCCCCACACCTCGGTCAGCAGCTGCTGCCGGGTGAAGACGCGCCCCGGGTGCTGGGCCAGGTATTTGAGGAGCTCGAATTCCTTGAACGTCAGGTTCAGGGGAGCGCCGTTGACCCGGGCGGTGTAGCTGGCTTCGTCGATGACGACGCCGGCGGCGCGGATTTCGCTGGGCGCATCGTCCTGCTCCGGGACGGCGCGGGCTACCGAGAGCCTGATGCGCGCTTCAACCTCAGCGGGGCCGGCGGAATCCAGGACGATGTCGTCCACAGCCCAAGCCGACGAAACAGCGGCCATGCCGCCTTCAGTCAGGATCAGGACCAGCGGTGCGCTGAGGCCGGTGGCCTTAAGGAGCTGGGTGAGGGAGCGGGCACCCACGAGGTCCTTGCGCGCATCCAGCAGGACGATGTCGCAAGGGTCCGTTTCGAGGAGGGCGGTGGGCTCCGCAGGGAGGATGTGCACGCGGTGGTTCAGCAGTTCCAGGGCAGGCAGGATGTCTACCGACGAGCCGGTGCTGTTCGTTAAGAGCAGGATGTGCGACATTGTTCCTCCATGGGCTGTCCGCGCATCATCGGGCGACTGAGCTGATGCTTGAGTATACCCGGCAGGTCCTCCCGAACCAGAGATTCCAGCACCCCAACAGTCCGTTTTGCGACATATGCCGTTCATATAGGGCAGGATTGAGCGGGGGCGGACGTGCCCTTGGAAGGGGCGGTTCCACGCCTAGTGCCAATGCCAGGACGGGATGACAGCGCAGTGAGTGCAGTAACGATTCACAGGCCGGTTTCCACATGACGGCGGACCTGCAGGCGCCTGCCCGCTCCCTTGGTTCCTGGGTTATCGGTGCCGTCGGCATCGCCGGCCTGGCAGCCATCATCGCCGGTGTTTACGTCTCCCGTGAAGCCCTGGCGGCCGTGGCCGTACTGATCGCCTTGGCGGTGGGGATCGGCTGGCCGCACTTCCTCCGGATTCCGGCCAAAAAGACCCTCGCGGCCGTCATCGCCCTGCCCGGTGCCGGTGCAGCCTTGGCCGCTTTGTGGGCGCCCGCTCCGGGCTACCTGGACTGGACCCCCGGTTTCGTGGCGGTGGGCATGATGGCCGTCTTTGTAGTGCAGCTCATCCGCGGTACAGGCCAGGCGCAGCGGCTGGAGTCCACTCTGGGCTGCTGCGTGGGCGTGTTGCTGTCCTGCCTGGGGGCGGGATGGGTTGCCGGCGCCCGGTTCAACGGCGTCCGCGAGATGCTCCTGGTGGCCGCGATCAGCGCAGCAGTGGCGCTGCTTGCCGGGCTGATCCGCTGGCCTGATAACGTCATCGCCCCGCTGTGCATTGTCCTTGCCGGTCTGGCGGGTCCGCTTGCCGGGCTGGTCCTCTCAGACATCGCAGTCCTGCCGGCTGCCATCTTCGGTGTGGTGGTGGGAGCGGTCCTTGCCAGCTTCCGGCGCCTGGTCACCCTGCGCGGTGCGCCGCTGAACCTTGCGGCGGCCCTTGGCATGGGTCTCGCGCCGGTCTCTGCCGTCGGCTCGCTGGCCTACTTCATAGACAAACTACTCATCTTCTGACGGGTTAGGATGGCATCATGTCCGTACTTGCATTTGAAATTTTCTTCCTTGTCCTGCTCGGCATCGCGAGCCTGTCCATGGCCTGGTTCGCCGGCTTTGTGGTCTACCGCCTCTTCAAGGGCCAGAAGTAGACCAGCCTTCCGATCCCGCAGTTTCTCGAGGTTAATGCCGTGCCCATTGAGATTCCCACAGATCTGACTCCGGAACTTGTTCCCCTTTCCTGGCTCATTGGTGAGTGGGAAGGCCGTGGCCGCCTCGGCACCGGGGACGAGGATTCCGAGCATTTCCTGCAGCATGTCTCTTTCACCCATAACGGCCTGCCGTACCTTCAGTACCGGGCCGAGAGCTGGCTGACGGACGACGACGGTACGCGCCTGCGGCCCCTCACGGTTGAGACCGGTTTCTGGGCGCTGGAGCGCAAGCAGCTTGATGCCGACGGCGGCCCCGGCCTGGTGCCCGCGGACATCGTTCCTGCGCTCAAGAGCGCCGACGAGGTGGAAGCCCTGCGCAACAGTGAGGGCGGATTCGACATTTCGGTGTCCATCTCCCACCCCGGCGGCATCTCGGAGCTGTACTACGGCCAGATCAAGGGCCCGCAGATCCAGCTCACCACCGACATGGTGATGCGCGGCAGCCACTCCAAGGACTACAGCGCCGCCACCCGCATCTTCGGACTGGTGGACGGCAACCTGTTGTGGCGGTGGGACGTCGCAACAGGAGGGGACGCGGGCAAGGGCCTTGAAGCCCATGCCTCGGCGTTCCTGGCACGGGTTTCATAACCAGAAGGTCCACCAGCAGGGAGCGGCGCCGTGGCAGATGAAGGTACACCCGGAAACTACAGCGATCTCAAGGCTGTCTTCTTCAACGGCACGCTCAAGAGGTCGCCGCAGACCTCCAATACTGACGGCCTGATCAACATCAGCCGGCTGATCATGGAGAAGCAGGGCGTCAGCACCACGGTTATCCGCACGGTGGACCACGACATCGCCAGCGGGGTGTACCCGGACATGACCCAGTACGGCTGGGCCACCGACGAATGGCCGGAACTCTACCCCGCTGTCCAGGATGCCGACATTGTGGTGGTGGCCGGGCCCATCTGGCTGGGCGACAACTCATCGCAGACCAAGAAGCTGATTGAACGCCTTTACGCCCATTCCGGCGAGCTCAACAGCAAGGGCCAGTGGGCGTTCTATCCCAAAGTGGGCGGTTGCCTGATCACGGGCAACGAAGACGGCATCAAGCACTGCGCCATGAATGTCCTCTACAGCCTGCAGCACATCGGTTTCAGCATTCCGCCGCAGGCCGACGCCGGGTGGATCGGGCCCGTGGGCCCCGGCCCCAGCTACCTTGACGAAGGCTCAGGCGGACCGGAAAGCGACTTCACCAACCGGAACACCACCTTCATGACGTGGAACCTCCTGCACTTGGCCAGGACCCTGAAGGACGCCGGCGGATACCCTGCTTACGGCAACCTGCCCAAGGAATGGACCGCCGGGACCCGGTTCGACTTCGAAAACCCCGAGTACCGGTAAACACTTAACCGCTCCGCAATGCCCGCAGGCCAGGCCATGGATCAGAGGCGCCGGGCCGCTGGTTCAAGTTCCGGCGACAAAGCGGAATACAGACTGACTGAAGGACGTTCTCCCCAATATGACTACTCCCAGCCCCCTTTTGTCGCGCCCCGGAGCTGTCGAGGCCGCCGGTGCGGATGCCGGCGTCGCGGCCCACTACGGTGAGCCCCTCCGGGAGCAGCGTGCCCTCGCGGCCGGAACCGCCGTCGTCGACCTCTCCTCCCGCGGAGTTGTCACCGTCACCGGGCCGGACCGGCTGAGCTGGCTGAACACGCTGTCCTCCCAGCAGGTGACGGCCCTCCAGCCGGGGGAGTCCAGCGAACTGCTCCTCCTGAGCGTGCAGGGGCGCATCGAATTCGACGCGCGCATCGTTGACGACGGCGGCACCGCCTGGCTGATTGTCGAAGGCGCCGAGGCCGCTCCGCTGGCTGAGTACCTCAACAGGATGAAGTTCATGCTGCGGGTGGACATCGCCGACGCCTCGGCCGACTGGGCGGTGGTGGGCAGCACCGCGGCCGTGCCGGAGTGGGCCTCGCTGGTGGCCTGGCAGGACCCCTGGCCGCACGTCTCTGCCGGCGGCTTCTCTTACGCCACCGTTGCCGAAGAGAACCACCCAGGGCTGGAACGGCCGTGGTTCGAGTACCTCGTCCCCGCCGCCGATCTGGAACACACGGTGGCGGACCGGCCACTCGCCGGCGTCATGTCGTCCGAGGCGCTGCGCATCGCCGCCTGGCGTCCCCGGATCGGTGCCGAAACCGATGACAGGACGATTCCGCATGAACTGGACCTGCTCCGTACCGCAGTCCACCTGGCCAAAGGCTGCTACAAGGGCCAGGAAACCATTGCCCGCGTCCACAACCTGGGGCACCCGCCGCGGCGCCTCGTGTTCCTCCAGCTGGACGGTTCGCAGCACACGCTCCCGGCCGCAGGCAGCGTGGTCCTTGCCGGCGACCGTAAGGTAGGGGCCGTCACATCCGTGGCGCAGCACTACGAAATGGGGCCGGTGGCGCTGGCGGTCATAAAGCGGTCCGTAGCGCCGGATGAAATACTGACGGTCCTGGACGGAGACGAGCCGTACACCGCCGGACAGGAACTCATCGTTGCCCCCGACGCCGGCCAGGTGGTGGGGCGCCAGACCGGATTCCTTAGGGGGCCACGCGCATGACAGAACACGGAAACGCCACGCCGGCACAGCACCACGCTGCAGGCGAAACCGGGGCCGCAGGAGCAGATCAGGACGACGACGCCGTTGCGCTGGCCCACAGCCTCTTCCAGGCAGCCAGGGACGGGGAAACCGAACTGCTCCGCGCCTACCTCGGCGCCGGTGCTCCCGCCACCCTTACCAATGCCGCCGGAGATTCCCTCCTGATGCTGGCCGCCTACCACGGCCATGCCGACACGGTGCGCCTGGTGCTCGAACACGGAGCCGAGGCGAACACCGCCAACGACCGCGGCCAGACGCCGCTGGCCGGCGCGGCGTTCAAGGGATACACGGACGTAGCCCGGGTCCTGCTGGACGCCGGCGCAGATCCCGATGCTGGAGCCCCGTCGGCACGCGCGGCCGCGCAAATGTTTGCCCGCCAGGAGATCCTCGACCTCCTGGGCTGAGCCCCCGGGTCCGCCCGGCCACCACAAATTGACTCTGAAGGATGACCGGATGGAAAACGTAGAAAAGCCCTGGGCGGCGCTGTGGTCGCTGGTGATTGGGTTCTTCATGATCCTGATCGACAGCACCATCGTGTCCGTTGCCAACCCGCGGATCATGGAGGGCCTGGGCGCCGACATCAACTCCGTGATCTGGGTGACCAGTGCCTATCTGCTGGCCTACGCAGTTCCCCTGCTGATCACCGGCAGGCTGGGCGACCGGTTCGGGCCCAAGAAGCTGTACCTGCTTGGCCTGGTGGTCTTCACGCTGGCCTCGCTGTGGTGCGGCCTGGCCCAGGACGTGGAGACCCTCATCGCCGCCAGGGTCCTGCAGGGCCTCGGCGCTGCGGTGATGACACCACAGACCATGGCCGTCATCACCCGCATCTTCCCGCCGGACCGCCGGGGTGCCGCCATGGCCATCTGGGGCGCCACCGCCGGCATGGCCACACTGGTGGGCCCGATCCTGGGCGGTGTCCTGGTGGACAGCCTGGGCTGGGAGTGGATCTTCTTCATCAACGTTCCCATCGGCGTCGTGGGGTTCATCCTTGCGGTGCGCAACGTGCCCGCATTGACCACCCACCCGCACCGCTTCGACATCCCGGGTGTGCTGCTCAGCGCCGTCGGGGTCTTCCTGCTGGTCTTCGGCATCCAGGAAGGCGAGACGTACAACTGGGGAACCATCGCCGGACCCATCAGCGTCTGGTCGCTGATCATCGCCGGGATCATAGTCCTTGCCGGATTCGTCGCCTGGCAGCGTTTCAACAAGGGCGAGCCGCTGCTGCCGCTGGGCCTGTTCCGCGACCGGAACTTTTCGCTGGCCAACCTTGGAATCACCATGGTGGGGTTCACGGTGACGTCCTTCGGGCTGCCGCTGATCTTCTACTACCAGATGGTCCGCGGCCTGACTCCCACCCAGTCGGCTTTGCTGATGGTGCCCATGGCCCTCATCTCGGGTGGCATGGCCCCCGTGGTGGGAAAAATCGTGGACCGGGTCAACCCCAAATACCTGGCCACTGCGGGCCTGACGCTCATGGCCGTGGCGCTGGTATGGAACGGATTGCTGATGCAGCCGGACACGCCAATCTGGCTGTTCCTTCTACCCAGCGCTGTTCTCGGCTTCGCCAACGCCGGCATCTGGGCGCCCCTGAGCACCACCGCCACCAGGAACCTGCCGCCGCGGCAGGCGGGCGCCGGCTCCGGCGTCTACAACACCACCCGCCAGTTCGGCGCGGTCCTGGGCAGTGCTGCCATCGCTGTGCTGATCCAGTCGCGGCTGGCGGCTGAGCTCCCGGCCGGCCCCGGCGGCCAGGCCGGCGGGGCGGGCGAAGGGATGGCTATGGGCGGTTCGCTGCCCGAATTCCTGCACGCAGGATTCTCGACGGCGATGGCGCAGTCCATCCTGCTGCCTGCCGCTGTGGTGCTGGCCGGGGCAGTCGTGGTGCTGTTCTTCGCCAAACCCAAGCCCATTCAGGGGTGGGGCGCCGCTGAAGGATCAGCTCCCTCAGCCAAGGTGGACGCTGGTCTGGATTCCGCCGGCTGACAGGCCGAGGCGCCGGGCCAGCGCCAGCGATCCTGTGTTGCTGACGTCCGCCCGCCACTGCAGCGTCAGCCCGGCGGCCAGGGCCTCGTGGGATGCGATGGAAGCGGCCAGCGTTCCCAGCCCGCGGCGCCGCCACTCAGGATCCACCAGGACCCCCAGGTGGGCCAGCAGTCCTTGCCACTCCGTGTAGGCGCCGCAGGCCAGGGGCACCCGACTGCCGTCGAGCTCGTGGACGATGGTGAAGCGGTTCTCAAGGTCGGAGAGCCCCACCTCGTTGACGTCGTCCGGCGGGCAGTGGCCCTCCAGTTCAATTGCTTCGGCGTTACCATGCGACACCGTCATCTCCTCGGAGGGCTGCTGGAGCGGCAGGTCATCGGCGAAGAACAGTGCCGCAGCGCCCAGGCCGTGCCCGCCGCGAGCCCGGGTCAGCGTCAGCAGGGTGACGTGCTGGGCCATTTCCGCGTCGGGGATATCCGCGGCCGCATCGATGACGTCCTGCGGCCCCACCAGTACGGAACTGCCGAACAGCCTGACGAACTCCACGGTGCCGGCGGAGTCATCGGCCCGGACGATGCGTTCGCCGGAGGCAAGCGCGGAGCCAAAAGCGTCGTCGTCGAGGCCCAGGCGGCGGGCCCAGGCCAGCTGGATGATGGCGGCAGAGCCGGGATCGAGTGTCATGGTCCCAGCCTAGGGTGCCGGCGGCTGTCCCGGCCGGACATCACGCCCGGCCAGGCACTGCGCTGTGCTTAGCCGAACAGGACTGCGGCTTCGTCGTACCGGTTCTGCGGCACGGTCTTGAGCTGGCCCAAGGCCTCCTCGAAGGCGACGTGCTGGATGTCGGTTCCCTTGAGCGCCACCATGGTGCCCCAGAAGCCCTCCACCACGGAGTCGATGGCGGCCATGCCCAGGCGCGTGGCGAGGACGCGGTCGAACGCTGAGGGAACGCCGCCGCGCTGGATGTGGCCCAGGATGGTGGCGCGGGTTTCGATGCCTGTGCGGGCTTCCAGTTCGGGTGCGAGCTGGTCGGCGATGCCGCCCAGGCGGGGCCGGCCGAACGTGTCCAGGCCGCGCTCGGAGTGCGGGGATTCCATGTGCTCGGGCACGAACCCTTCGGCGACAACCACCAGAGGCGCGCGGCCGCGGGCGTGGGCTTCGTTTACCCACTCGGTGATCTGCTCGATGCTGACCTTTTGCTCCGGAATGAGGATGGCGTGGGCGCCTGCCGCCATGCCGGCGTGCAGGGCAATCCAGCCAACGTGCCTGCCCATGACCTCGGCGATCATGCAGCGGTGGTGGGACTCGCCGGTGGTCCGGAGACGGTCGATGGCCTCGGTGGCGATCTGCACCGCGGTGTCGAAGCCGAAGGTGTAGTCGGTGGCATCGAGGTCGTTGTCCACGGTCTTGGGGACGCCCACGATCTTCAGGCCGGCGTCGGTCAGGCGTTTGGCCGCGGCGAGGGTTCCCTCACCGCCGATGGCGATGATCGCGTCGATGCCGAGCCGGTCCATGTGCGCTTTGATGACCTCGGGGCCACCGCCGTTTTCGAACGGGTTGGTGCGGGACGTGCCCAGGATGGTGCCGCCCTGCTTGGCGATGCCGCGCACCATGGTGCGGGGGATGTCGATGATGTCGCCCTCCACCACGCCGCGCCAGCCGTCGAGGAATCCGACGAACTCGTGGCCGTGGATGGCGATACCCTTCAGCACGGCGCCGCGGATAACCGCGTTCAGTCCGGGGCAGTCGCCACCGCTGGTGAGGATTCCAATTTTCATGTTTCGGCTCAAATCCTGGAAGAGGGTCTACTGGCAGAGCGCCACGCTGAGCTCACCTAGAAGTGTAGTGGGAGGTGTGGGGTACGACACAAACCCGTTACACGCGGTACGCCGCCCGCAGGGTCGCCAGCCGGGCATGGCAAAGGCTCCCGCCGTAGTGAACGGCGGGAGCCTTCGGATGTCGCCTGCAGGTTAGCTGAGGGACCGACGCTCCAGGAACGTCTGCAGCGGAATCACGTTCCGCTGGTCCGGAAGGATGGCCCAGGCCAGGAGGTAGAAGACCACGGCGGGTCCGGGGAGGAGGCAGAACACGAGGAACGCGATGCGGACGAAGGCCACGTCTAGGTTGGTTTTAGCGGCGATCCCGCCCAGGACGCCACCCACCCAGCGCTGCGGGCCGCGTTGCAGGCCGAAGCCCCTGACGATGCTGAAAAACTTGTCCATGGTTCAAGACTTCCCTGTTGTCGGTTGGTTGTCACGTTTCCGGGCGGAGAGCAGGCCGCCCACCACCAGTGCGGCGCCGGCTCCGATCATGAGCCCGATCAGGACGTACGTGGCGTTGAGGGTCACGATGCCCAGCTGGGCAACGATGATCAGGGCGGCGAGGGCCAGGACGATCAGGCCCCACACCACCGTCCCCACCCTCGTGGTGGAGGCGCCGGCAGGGTCTGAGCCCGCCGTCGTCGTGCTGTCCGGGTAGTAGCCGCTGCGGCCCGTGGGATCCGGTGCCTGGTTACTGGTGCTCATCTCAATTGCCTTCCTGGATGGTGACGTTGCTGAAGGTGCCGTCGATCTGGACCACCAGGTGGCTGCCGGGCCGGTCGGAGTTGTAGGTGCTTTCCCGGGTGGTGGTTCCGCCGCGCTGCCCCGAGCCCTCGTTGAGGTTGCCCATGGTCATGTCCGCCTTGATGTCCACAGGCACGTCCTCCGGGATCACTACGGTCACGTTGCTGGCGGTGATGTCCAGGGGAATGACGACGTCGGAGCGCAGCGGGGTGCCGCCGGCAAGGTTTGTCAGGTCCACGGTTCCGCGGCCCGCGGTGATGTCGAAGCCGCGCGTGGCTTCCGTGATGCTGGCCGGTGCCCAGTCCACCTGCTGGAACCGCATCCTGTCGCCGTTGCCCACCACGTTGTACACGCCGCCCGCTATCAGGGCCACCACGGCGAAGAAGCTCAGGATGCCGGCGGTCCTGCCGCGCAGGCCGGCGATGAGGATGCCGAGGCCAAGGACGGCTGCGGCGCTTGCCCAGACGATGGCGTTGGCGGAGTCGCCCAGGTCGATGACGTTGGTGACGTCGAGTGCCTTGAGGCCGCCGCCCACCAGTAGCGCCGATCCGGCGGCGACGGCCACTGCGGGAGCGCCGGGCCCGGCCGGCCGTGGTTTCGGGGTGCGCTGCGGTGCGGGGGCACCGCCGTAGGGGCCACCGCCCTCGAATCCGCCGCCGGCACCGGAGCCGCCGCCGGAGTAAGAGCCGCTGCCGGAATAGCTACCGGCGCCGTAGGAGGGCATGGAGGGGGAAGCGGGGCCCGCTCCATATGAGGTGCCCGTGGAAGAGAACGGTGCGGTCCCGGGATTGCCTGCGGTGTAGGAGGTACCTGGGGTGCCGGGTGCGCCCGGCGTGCCGTAAGCGGCCGCATGCGGGGCGGCCATCGCGGGCCGGCCTGCTTTGTTGCGCTGCGAGAGGTAGTAGATGAGGTAGATGGCCCCGCCCACCCAGAAGACCGTCCAGAGGAAGCCGCCGAAGCCGTTGTGTGACCAGCCCCAGAAGCCGCCGCCCAGTCCGGTCAAGCCCAGGATCGTGGCGATCAGGGACCCTGTCATCCCGGTGGTCCACCGGCCCGCGGCGGCCTCCTGGACGTGGATCCGTCCGTCGGGCTCCGGGAGCAGCGCCCACGCGAGGCCATACACCAGCACGCCGATGCCTGCGAACAGGGTCAGGACGATGAAGACGCCGCGGATGATCAGCGGGTCCACGCCCAGCTTCTGCGCGATCCCGCTGGAGACGCCGCCGATCCACCGGTCGCGGCCACGCTGGATGCCATGGCCGCGGATCCAGGAGAAGAAGTCGGCTTCGCCCGGGGCGGCGTGTGCGGTGCCGGGGCGGCCCGTGTACGCCTGTCCGGCGCCGGGGAGATCGGTATTGGGGAGATCAGCGCCGGGGACCTCGGTGCGGGGCAGCTCGGTGCCGGGGTGGCCTGCAGCTGGCTGGCTGGATTCGGAAGCCCGTGGGCCCTCGGACGGGTCCGGCGTGGTCGGCGCGGACGGCAGGGGTTCGGTGGGCCGCGGTGCGCCGGGCAGAGGCTCGGTGGGCTGGCCGTCGTCGGGGAGTGGGGTCTGCGAGTTCATACCCCAATCCTTCCGCCCAGCGCCCTCTGCGCTCTACTGGGGGATACCCTGAGCGGTCCCTGAGTTGCCCCCGGTTCGCGCCGGATCCGGGTCCGGGAAACCCTGATCCATGCTTGGATTGACCCATGACAACCGTCCCCGCCCGGCCCCCTTTGGCCCGCAGCAGCGACCGCATGATTGCCGGTGTCTGCTCGGGCCTGGCCGTTCATCTGGGCTGGCCGGTGAAGAACGTCCGGGTAGGCATGGCGCTCGCAACCCTGGCGGGCGGGGCCGGCCTCGTCTTTTACGCCTGGCTGTGGATCATGGTTCCCACGGCGGATGAGGCCGCCCGGCGCAATGCCCGGCGGCCGGCGTCGCCGATTGCGCCTGCGGTGAGCCAGGCGCCTGCTCCCGCCGCGTCCAACACACCTCCGGCGTCGCTTCCCGCTTCACCCGGCACGGCACCGTTTGGCACGGCAGCGTTCAGCCAAGCGCCATTGGGCCAGTCACCCTCGAAACAGGCATCCTGGAGCCGGGCTTCCGACGGCGGCGCTCCCCAGGACGCGGACGGCGCGGCACTGCCCGGGGCGGCAAGGCCTGCCGAGGCGCCGTGGTTCCGCTGGCAAAGCATGAAGTACGGCAAGGAAATCCTCCTCGGCTGCGGGTTGCTGCTGGTGGCCGGCATCATGATCGCGCAGTTGCTGGGCGTCGATGTGCCGCTGGGAACCCTTATCCCTGCCGCCGCCGTCCTGGGCGGCGCGTCCATCGCATGGATGCAGCTGGACGAAACGCGGCGGGCCGGGCTGGTGGACAAGACCAAGGCGGACCAGGCCGGCGGCTGGGCACGGCTCGCGGCGGGCCTGGCGCTGGTGGTGGCCGGCGTGCTGGTGATGGTGTCCGGTTCCGGCTCGTGGGAGCAGACCTGGCTGGCGCTGCTGGCCTCTGTGGCGGTGCTCGGTGGTGTGGTGCTGGTCCTGTTGCCGTGGGCGCTGAAGTTCTGGCGGGATTTGGAGACTGAGCGTGCCGGCAGGATCCGGGAAACCGAACGCGCCGAGATCGCCGCGCACCTCCACGATTCGGTGCTTCAGACGCTCGCGTTGATCCAGCGCCGGGCAGGCAGCGAGCACGACGTCGTCCGGCTGGCCCGGGCGCAGGAACGCGAGCTCCGCGGCTGGCTGTTCCAGGATCCCGGCAGGGAAGCAGGCCAGCTTTCGGACCGGATCAAGGCCGTGGCAGCCGAGGTGGAAGACCTGCTGGGCAATGCCGTGGAGGTGGTCAGCGTCGGCGATGCCGCCATGACCGAAGGCCACGAAGCCATGGTCCAGGCAAGCCGGGAAGCCATGCTGAACGCCTCCCGGCACGGCGGGGGCGCCGTCTCTGTATACCTCGAAGCATCGGACGGCCAGGCTGAAATTTTCATTAAGGACCGTGGGCCCGGGTTCGAACTGGCCGATGTGCCCGAGGACCGGCTGGGCGTCCGGGAATCCATCATCGGCAGGATGAAGCGGCACGGCGGATCGGCTGCCATCCTCAGCACCGGGGACGGCACGGAGGTCCGCCTCCGGCTGCCGGCTGCAAGCACGGACAACGTGGAAGGAAAGTCATGAACGTCAAGCAGGGGGCAGCCGCGCAGGCCGCCAATTCCGTCCGGGTGGTCATCGTGGACGACCACGCCATCTTCCGTTCCGGGCTCAAGACCGATCTCGACCCCAGCATCCACGTGGTGGGGGAGGCGGCCACCGTAGAGCAGGCCATTGCCGTCATCGCCCAACAGCGGCCCGATGTCGTGTTGCTGGACGTGCACCTTCCCGGCGGGTTGGGCGGCGGCGGCCGTGAGGTCATCGCCGGATCCGCTCCACTGCTTGGCGCCACCCGCTTCCTGGCCCTCAGCGTGTCCGATGCTGCGGAGGACGTCGTGGCAGTGATCCGGGCGGGGGCAAGGGGCTACGTCACCAAAACCATCTCCGGGGCCGAAATCACCGACGCCGTGTTCCGGGTTGCCGGCGGGGACGCCGTGTTCTCACCGCGCCTGGCAGGGTTCGTTCTGGATGCTTTCGGCACCGCGCCGGCGGACATCGCCGATGACGAACTGGACAGGCTCTCCGCCCGCGAGCTTGAGGTCATGCGCCTGATCGCCCGCGGGTACAGCTACAAAGAGGTGGCCAAGGAGCTGTTCATCAGCATCAAAACGGTGGAGACCCACGTTTCGGCGGTCCTGCGGAAGCTCCAGCTCTCCAGCCGGCACGAACTCACCAAGTGGGCCGCGGAGCGCCGCCTCCTCTAGCCCAACGCCCGCTCACTTCCGGCGGCTATTCCGTCAACGCCCGCTCACTTCCGGCGGGAAAAACGCAAACGCCCGCTCACACTCTTGAGGAGAGTGAGCGGGCGTTTGGGTTTACGACACTAAAAGTGAGCGCGCGTTTACTGGGCCTTGCCGAGGAAATCCTGCAGGCGCTGCACGCCGGTGGCGAGGTCGTCGTCGCCCAGGGCGTAGGAGAGGCGCAGGAAGCCTGACGGGCCGAACGCCTCGCCCGGAACCACTGCCACTTCCACCTCGTCCAGGATCAGCGACGCCAGCTCAGCCGAGGTCTGCGGCGTGGCCGTGCCGGCGGCCGTGGGGAATTCCTTGCCCAGCAGCCCGCGGACGTCCGCGTAGACGTAGAAGGCGCCCTTCGGCGTCGGGCATTCCACGCCTTCAATGGCGTTCAGGCCGGCCACGATCGCCTTCCGGCGGCGATCGAAGGCAACCTTCATCTCGTCGACCGCGGTCAGCGGGCCGGAGACGGCGGCGAGGGCGGCGATCTGCGGAATGTTCGACACGTTGGAGGTGGCGTGCGACTGAAGGTTGGTGGCGGCCTTGATGACATCCGCCGGGCCGATCATCCAGCCGACGCGCCACCCGGTCATGGCATAGGTCTTGGCCACACCGTTGAGGATGACCACCTTGTCGCCAAGCTCGGGAACGGCCGTGGCGATGGAGGTGAACGGAACGCCGTCGTAGGTCAGGTGCTCGTAGATCTCGTCGGTCACCACCCAGATGCCCTTCGACGCTGCCCACTTGCCGATCTCGGCCACCTGCTCGGGGGAGTAGACGGCGCCGGTGGGGTTCGACGGCGAGACGAACAGGAGGATCTTGGTCCGGTCCGTCACGGCTGCTTCGAGCTGCTCGACAGTCACCAGGTAGCCCTGCTCCGGCCCCGCAAAAACCTCGACGGGAACGCCGCCGGCCAGCCGGATTGCTTCAGGGTAGGTGGTCCAGAACGGGGCGGGGACAATGACCTCGTCACCCGGATCCACCAGGGTGGCGAACGTGTTGTAGACGGCCTGCTTGCCGCCGTTGGTCACCAGCACCTGGGAGGGGTCGACGGCGTATCCGGAGTCCCGGAGCGTCTTCTCTGCGATGGCCTTCTTCAGTTCGGGAAGCCCGCCGGCGGGGGAGTAGCGGTGGTACTTCGGCTGCCCCGCGGCCTCGATGGCAGCCTGGACAATATAGTCCGGGGTGGGGAAATCCGGCTCGCCTGCGCCGAAGCCAATTACCGGACGCCCAGCAGCCTTCAGCGCTTTCGCCTTGGCATCAACGGCCAGGGTGGCGGATTCGGCAATTGCGGATATGCGCTGGGAAACGCGGGCGGCAGACATGGCAGGTCCGTTCTACGCTTGCAGCCGGATGGCTGGAATGTGGGATTCGACGTTTTCTACTCTATGCTGTTCACCGGACCCTCCGGGGTGCCGGATGTGAAATGTGACTGGCCCGCCAGGCACGGACACGCCGGCTTGCGGAGGGGCTGGAACGGGTCGGTTTTACGAACGCGAAGATGTTGCCGTAGACTGATTCACCGGTGTTGAAACACAGATGATGGCGTGCGCCCCAGTGAAAGCTGGCGAATCGCCGTTGCTGTTTGGTTTTCACTCCATAGGGTAGTGGCGCAATTGGTAGCGCAGCGGTCTCCAAAACCGCAGGTTGCAGGTTCGAGTCCTGTCTGCCCTGCGCAAGCTGCCCCGGGCAATAAATCCGGGGCAAGCGCAGCAACCATGGTTCTGATCAGGGCCGGGTAATCCACCATTGCAAAGATGAGCGAGGACCAGGTGACCGAAACAGCTGCCAGCAGCTCCAAGGGCCGCCCAGCTAAGAAGGATGCCAAGGCAAACATCTTCGCCCGTATTGCACTTTTTGTCCGCCAGATCATTGGCGAACTGAAGAAGGTCGTTGCCCCCACCCGCAAGGAACTGATCAACTACACGCTCGTGGTGCTGGTGTTCGTGGCCATCATGATGGTCATCGTCAGCCTGCTGGACATCGGTTTTGGAACCGCAGTCGGCTGGCTCTTCGGCGGGACAGGCCCCACGGACAACTAAGGCTGCAGGGTCCGCAGGCTGCGCGCTCCGTCCGGGAAAACCGGAGGGAAGCGCCGGTGTGCGGAATTGAGCCATTTAAATAGGCATGTTAGGCAATGAGGAAGCAGGAGACCAAGTGTCTGAGCAGGAGCTCGAGGTAACCGGGACTGAGCAGGAAGAGGCCGTGGACATCACCGCAGAAAACGGTGAAGAGTCTGAGGTTGAGTCCTCCGCGCCCGAATCCGATGACGCCGATGCCGACGCGGAGGCTGACAGCGAAGCAGAGTCCGGCGATGCCGACGCTGACGCCCTCGCCGCCGCGGCAGCCGCCGCTGCCGTTGACCCGGCAGATGAATTCAAGGCCAAACTGCGCCGCCAGGAAGGTGACTGGTACGTCATCCACTCCTACGCCGGTTACGAAAACCGCGTGAAGGCCAACCTTGAGACCCGCATCCAGACCCTGGACATGGAAGATTACATCTTCGAGATCCAGGTGCCCATGGAAGAGGTCGTCGAGATCAAGAATGCCCAGCGCAAGGTCATCAACCGCGTCCGCATTCCCGGCTACGTCCTGGTCCGCATGGACCTGACCGACGCTTCCTGGGGCGCCGTCCGCCACACTCCCGGCGTCACCGGCTTCGTGGGCAACGCCCACAACCCCGTGCCGCTGCGCCTCGACGAGGTCTTCTCCATGCTCGCGCCGGTCTTCGAAGAAGAGCAGGCCGAGAAGGGCAAGCCGGTCAACAAGCAGCACCAGGCCCCGGTGGACGTCGATTTCGAGGTCGGCGAGTCCGTCATCGTCAAGGAAGGCCCGTTCGAGACCCTTCCCGCCACGATCTCCGAGATCAAGGTCGAATCCCAGACCCTCGTGGTGCTGGTTTCCATCTTCGAGCGCGAAACGCCGGTCACCCTGGCGTTCAACCAGGTCACCAAGATCTGATTACCCGAGAATTCGTTCCGGCGCCGCCCGCTTAGCGGTTCCGGAACGGCAGGCCGCCTTGCCATGGCGGCCAAAAACCTGGGCCACGCTCCTGTGCCCCAGGAAGTTATTGAGAGAAGGACCCTACATTGGCTCCCAAGAAGAAGGTCACCGGCCTCATCAAGCTGCAGATCCAGGCAGGTGCCGCTAACCCGGCCCCGCCGATCGGTCCTGCACTTGGCCAGCACGGCGTCAACATCATGGAATTCTGCAAGGCGTACAACGCTGCAACGGAAGCCCAGCGCGGCAACGTCATCCCCGTGGAAATCACCGTCTACGAGGACCGTTCCTTCACGTTCATCACCAAGACCCCGCCGGCTGCAGAGCTCATCAAGAAGGCTGCAGGCGTTGCCAAGGGTTCGGCTACCCCGCACACCGTCAAGGTTGCCAAGCTGACCCAGGCACAGGTCAACGAGATCGCCTCCACCAAGATGGAAGACCTCAACGCCACCAGCCTCGAAGGCGCAGCGAAGATCATCGCCGGCACCGCCCGCTCCATGGGTATCACCGTCGAGGGCTAGTACCCCTACCGCCGCCTGACGCCGCGCATCAGCATGGCGCCGAGTGGCACCGCCGGAATTCCGGCACCACCAACAATTGAAATGCCGTTCATCCGGGACGAATAACCGTCCGGATCACCGGCTGTGGCAGGGCCCAGCGCGGTCCGCAGACCACAACTGCACAAGGAGAAAGAGCAGCATGGCAAAGCGCAGCAAAGCATATGAGGCAGCAGCCGCCAAGATCGACGCGGAGAAGTCCTACGCGCCGTTCGAGGCAGTGACCCTCGCCAAGGACACCAACCCGTCCAAGTTCGACGCCACCATCGAGGTTGCTTTCCGCCTCGGCGTGGACCCCCGCAAGGCTGACCAGATGGTCCGCGGTACGGTCAACCTGCCCCACGGCACCGGTAAGACCGCCCGCGTCCTGGTCTTTGCCACGGGCGACAAGGCAGAGGCAGCAATCGCAGCCGGCGCCGACTTCGTTGGCTCCGACGACCTGATCGAAAAGATCGCCGGCGGCTGGACCGACTTCGACGCCGCTGTTGCCACCCCTGACCTCATGGGCAAGGTTGGCCGCCTCGGTAAGGTTCTGGGTCCCCGCAACCTGATGCCGAACCCCAAGACCGGCACCGTGACCCCCGATGTCACCAAGGCTGTCAACGACATCAAGGGCGGCAAGATCGACTTCCGCGTCGACAAGCACTCCAACCTGCACTTCATCATCGGCAAGGTGTCGTTCGACGCCGTCAAGCTGGCTGAGAACTACGCAGCAGCACTGGAAGAGGTGCTTCGCCTGAAGCCTTCCGCTTCGAAGGGCCGCTACATCCAGAAGGCCACCGTTGCCACCACCTTCGGCCCCGGCATCTCCGTGGACCCGAACGTCACCAAGGTGCTCACCGAGGCCTAAGCCTTACAGAACACCTGCCCGGAACCTTCCGAGCATTGAGAACCGCCCGGCGCGCATGCGCCGGGCGGTTTTGCTTAACTTGTTCCCGCCTCCTGCCTAAGCTGGGGAAATGACCGGGATACCGCTTCCCCTCCCGCCGGACGCGGTCGCCGCCGGCCTCACCATCAGTCCCGTGGTCATCCCCGCGCTGGGCAGCCGAACGCAACCGCCCGGCGTCGTACCTTCCGAAGACTTCCGTGCATGCCATGCCCTGCGCGAAACCCACGAACTCTCCCTCTGGGGCAACCTGGACCGGTGCCCCACGCTGGCCGAGTCTCTGGAATTCTGGCGGGGGAACCGGTACGAAGAACGGCATCTGTTTCTGGCCCGCCGCAACGGCAGTCCTGTGGGGCTGTGCTCGGTCACCCTGCCACTGCGGGAGAACACTGATACCGCGGGAATCGATGTGCTGGTCCACCCTGCCCAAAGGCGGCAAGGCGTTGGCCGCACGCTGCTGCAGTTCGCCGAAGCCCTCGCCCGCAGCCGGGGGCGCACCTCATTGGACGGCTACCACGAGATCCCGATGGACCGCTTCGGCCCGGATGCTGCCATGCTGCCTGCGAAGTCCGGTTCAGGGGCGCTGCCCCTCGCGGACCCCGCCACTGCCTTTGCAACGGCGTCCGGCTACGCGCTTGAACAGGTGGAGCGGTCCAGCCGGCTGGACCTGCCCGTGCCTGCGGGGCTGATGGCCCGGATTGAGGCCGAAGCCGCCGCCCGGGCCTCCGAATACACTGTGGTCCGCTGGGACGATCAGTGCCCCGACGAATTCGTTGACGGCCTCGCCGCGCTGAAGGAGACCATGAGCACCGATGTCCCCATTGCAGGCCTGGGCTGGGAACGGGAGGCTTGGGATCCGGCCCGGGTTCGTGACGAGGAGGCCGCCATGGTCCGCGGCGGTGCGCAGTCCGTAGTGGCAGCGGCCCGGCACCGCGGGACGGGTGAACTGGTGGCCTACACGGTCCTGAATTGGCGTCCGGAAGTACCGGGATCCGCCACCCAGCAGGACACGCTGGTGGCTGGCCCGCACCGTGGGCACCGGCTGGGCATGCTGGTCAAAGCCGCAAACCTTGGCCGGGCGCAGGCCAGATGGCCTTCTGTCCGCTCGGTTTTGACATGGAACGCAAGCGAAAACCAGCATATGCTTTCGATTAATATTGCGCTTGGATTCAGGCCTGCCGGCTATGAAGGGGAGTGGCAGAAACGGCTGGGATGATGCCCCGTATGGCAAAAGACGTGAGGATCGAGCAGCTCTGGATTCCTGACTCCCTTGAGGCGCCGGACGCTGCCGATTTCCTTGCCGCCCTCGAAGTGGGCCGGAAGGTCCGGATGGCCACCTGGGGGAGTGACGACCTTGCCTACGGCCCCCTTGAGAAGCTCCTGGAGTTTGAGGATCCGTACGAGCGGCAACTCATCCTCGTCGCCAAAGTGGACGGCGAAATAGTCGGCACCGTGGACATCGCCCTGCCCCTGACCGACCACCTGGATCTCGCTGAATTCACTTTGGACATCCTGCCCGAATTCCAGCGGCAGGGCGTTGGGCGGCGGCTCCTGGAGGCCGCCGAGCAGCTGGCCCGCGGCGAGGGCCGCACCATGATCCTGGTGGACACCAACCATCCTGGCGCCTCGCTCGACGAGTTCGAGCAGGCCCTCCTGGTGCCGGGAACCGGGCCGGGCTTCGTCCCGCTCGACAGCCGGGAGGTGGAGTTCGCGCAGAAGACCGGGTACACGCTTCAACACATCGAGCAGTTCAGCGCCTGCATCCTGCCACTGGATTCGAAGCTTGTGGCGGACCTGCAGGCAGAGGCCGATGACGCCAACAACGGCCGCTACCGCCTGCACCACTGGACTGACCGCTGCCCGGACCGCTGGCTTGAGGCCGTCGCGGCACTCGAGAACCAGGCCGGTGCGGACGTCGACCCCGATCTTGACATCCCTGTGGAGCAGGACATGGTGTTCGACGGCGGCATCCTGCGCGAAGCCGAGGACGTCGCCATCGCGCAGGGCCGGCGGACGGTGGTCACCGCCGTCGAGCACGTCGCCTCGGGCACGCTGGTGGGGCTGACCACCATCACTGTGCTGGCACACCGGGCGGACGTGGTGTTCCAGGACGACACGCTGGTGCTGCAGGAGCACCGGGGAAACAAGCTGGGCCTGCTGATCAAGGTCTCCAACATGGAGCGGCTCACCGAGCAGTTCCCTGACGCGCGTGTCATCTACACCTGGAACGCTCCGGAGAACAGGTACCTCCTCACCGTCAACCAGCAGCTCGGATTCCGCATTGCCGGGGTGACAGGGATCTGGCAGAAAGAGCTGCCGAAGCTCCGTACCAGCACCAGCTGAGGGCCCGATTTGGTGTCCTGCCACGGGCTCCCGTAGACTTGGAGAACCAAAGACCGTCGGTTGTTGGAAATCCACTCTTTCGAGCATTGCTCAACTCTGCAGTTGTGCGCGGGAGACGAAGTGGCTTTCTGGACGAAGGACCCTGACATAGGGCGGCCGGCGCAGGTGAACGAAGCAACGCTCCATGGAAACATGTTGAGCCAAGCCCCGTGCATCTGCGCGGGGCGTTTTTAGTTTTAGCTCACCTGAGCGGGACCCTCGAATACCGGCACTATCCCCGGAAGGAGGGTTATGGCAACGCCTACCAAGGTTTCAGCAGTAGCTGAGATCACTAACGATTTCAAGGAATCGAACGCCGCTGTCCTGACCGAATACCGCGGGCTCACCGTTGCACAGCTCAAGCAGCTGCGTGTTTCTCTCGGCCAGGACACCAAGTTCGCGGTCGTCAAGAACACCCTGACCGCCATTGCAGCCAAGGAAGCCGGCGTCGAAGCATTCGACGGCCAGCTTGCCGGCCCCACTGCAATCGCGTTCATCAAGGGTGACGCAGTTGCCGCTGCCAAGAGCCTGACGGATTTTGCCAAAGCCAACAAGCAGCTGGTCATCAAGACCGGTTACTTCGAAGGCAAGGCACTGGACGCCAGCGAGGTCGCCGCACTGGCTGCCCTCGAGTCCCGTGAGCTGCAGCTCGCCAAGGTTGCAGGCATCCTCAAGGCTCCTGCTGCCGCAGCTGCACGCATCATCGATGCGCTGCGTCTCAAGCTTGAAGAAGAGAACGGTGCACCGGCAGCTGCCGAAGCGCCGGCCGCTGAAGAGTCTGCTGACTCTACAGCTGAAGCAGCAGCCGAGGCACCCGCCGAGGCTCCCGCTGCCGAAGAGAACTAATTCTCTTTACCCCACCAGACTCCGGTGTCTGTCCGGCTCCGCGCGGTTCGGACACCACAACAGGAAGGACGCCTACCATGGCGAAGCTCAGCAACGAAGAGCTCATTGAAGCTTTCAAGGAACTGACCATCATCGAGCTCTCCGAGTTCGTCAAGCTCTTCGAAGAGACCTTCGAAGTAACCGCTGCTGCTGTAGCCGTTGCCGGCCCCGCCGCCGGTGGCGCTGCTGAAGAGGCCGAAGAGAAGACCGAATTCGACGTCGTTCTCGAGTCCGCTGGCGAAAAGAAGATCGCAGTGATCAAGGAAGTACGTGCCATCACTTCCCTGGGTCTGAAGGAAGCCAAGGACCTCGTTGACAGCGCACCCAAGGCTGTTCTCGAAGGCGCCACCAAGGAAGCTGCCGAGAAGGCCAAGGAGCAGCTCGAGGCTGCAGGCGCCAGCGTTACTGTCAAGTAACAACGGTTTCTCCACGAAAAACCCCGTCCCACTGCCTGGCAGTGTGGCGGGGTTTTTCTGCGTCTGGACCCAAGTGGGTAGCAGCAGGTGCCGCTATGAGCCCTCAGAACGGCACCTGCTGTTACCTACATCGGGTTGGGGTCAGAAATATCCGCGACGACGGCGCCGAGGGCGGACGTGAGTGCGTCGGCGTCCACGAAAGCGCTGTAGCCGTGGGCGCCGGCACCCATCGATATCCGACGCCCCGTGATGGTGGCGTCTGCGTACACGGGCCATGGGCTGGTGCTCCCCAGCGGAGTGATGGTTCCGCGTTCGTAGCCCGTTGCCTCGAGGGCAATGTCGGCCGGAGGCAGGGACAGCTTGTTGACGCCCACCAGCTGCCGCAGCTTGGGCCAGGAGATCTGCCGGTCACCGGGTACCAGGGCGAACAGGAATGTCCCGTCCTTGTGCTTCACCACCAGGGATTTGACGATGTCCGCCGGCGTGATGCCGAGGATTCCGGCAGCCTCTTCGAGGCTCCTCGCCGCGGGCCGTTCCACCACCTCCACGTGGAGGCCCCGGGCGGCGGCGTCGGCCAGGAACCGTTCGCGTCCGACGCCGTCCGTTCCGTTTGCCGCAAGGCCCGCCATCAGTTGCGGTAGAGCAGGAGCGCTTCGCCCTGCCCTCCTCCGCCGCACAGGGACACCGCTGCCTTGCCGGATCCGCGCCGCTTCAGCTCGTGCGCGGCATGCGCCGCGAGGCGTGCTCCGGACGCCCCGATGGGGTGGCCCAGGGCGATGGCGCCGCCGTGGATGTTGCACTTCTCCAGCGGATAGTCGAGGTCCTTCAACGACTGGACTGCCACCGACCCGAATGCTTCGTTGATCTCGATGAAGTCGAGATCGGCTGTGCTCCAGCTGGCCTTGCCCAAGGCGTTCATGATGGCGTTCGAAGGCTGGGAGTGCAGGGAATTGTCAGGCCCGGCCACTTGGCCCGGCTTGCCCACCACAGCGAGGTATTCCAGCCCGCGCTCTTCGGCATAAGCCCGCGATGAGAGAACCAGGGCCGCGGCGCCATCGGAAAGGGGGGAAGAATTGCCCGCCGTGATGGTGCCGTCGGTGACGAAGGCGGCGCGAAGCCCTGCGAGGGACTCCACGGACGAATTGGGCCGGACGCCCTCGTCCGTGTCCACCACCAAGGGGTCACCCTTCCGCTGCTTGACGCTGATGGCGACGATCTCGTCGTCGAACGTTCCGTTCTTGGCGGCCAGCGCCGCACGCTGGTGGGACTGGGCCGCAACGTTATCCTGTGACGGCCTGTCGATGCCGAGGGCGAGGTTGCCGGTTTCGGTGGACAGGCCCATTGACTGGCCGTCGAAGGCATCGGTGAGCCCGTCATGGGCGGCCACGTCCAGCGCCTGGATGGAGCCGTAGATCCAGCCCTGCCGCGACCCCGGCAGGAGGTGGGGAGCCCGGGTCATCGATTCCTGGCCGCCGGCCACCACCACTGCGGCCTCGCCGGCGCGGATCATCCGGGCGGCGTCGATGACTGCGGTGAGTCCCGACAGGCACACCTTGTTGATTGTCACCGCGGGGACGTTCCAGCCGATCCCGGCGGCAATGGCGCTCTGGCGGGCCGGGTTCTGGCCCGCTCCCGCCTGCAGGACCTGGCCCATGATCACCGCTTCCACGTCACCCACTGCGGCGCCGCTGGCGTCCAGGGCAGCGCGGATGGCGTGCGCGCCAAGGTCTACTGCCGTGAAGCTGGCCAGTTGTCCGTTGATCCGCCCCTGCGGGGTGCGGACTGCTGCAAGGATGACAACGTCGCTGTTGCCGGGGGAGTTGCCCATGGTTATCTCTTCCGATCTCATCCGGTGTAAGCCACCAAGGTTATCGTGACCCTGGTCACCCATCTATTCAAACGCGGCAGTAGCCATGTGCATTCCGGGCAGCCGCCGCGTGCAGCCGCGGCAGTTGGAAGACGGCAGGGGAGAGGTCCCCATGGCCGGGATGTGCACGACGGCGGCCGCTTGCGTAGGGTGGACGGCGGAAACTCATGCAGGGGGCAGCCATGCCGCACCCGGGACGGATGGAGCAATGACAGTGAAGAAGATCCTCGCCCTGGCAGCAGTTGTTGGAGTCGCCGGGCTGACTGCCTGCTCAGTTTCAGCGCCCGCTCCGGCCGAAACCTCTGACGCGGGCCAGTCCGCCGGCCCGGCTGCCAGCAGCACCGCCTCGGCCAGTGACGGCCCGTCGGCGTCCTCCGCCCCGTCCGGCGGCGCCAAGGAAGCCTGCGAACGCTTCAACTCGCTCTTCGCCGACTACGCCGCTGTGCCCTCCGGCGACGCCAACGGCTACGAGGACATCTACCTGCAGGCAGAAGACGCCAAGGACACCGTCACCGGCGACCTCCAAGGCCTGTTCGCCTCGCTCAGCCTCCTGGCTATTGACCACTCCAGCGCGGCCGAAAGTGGCGGCGAGCCCGCCCAGGCTTCCAAGGACGCCGTGCGCGACGCGGTGTTTGCCAACTCGGGGACATGCTCTGCCGAAGGCGTGACGCTCAAGCTCTAGCCGGCCACCGGGGACCGGAAAGCGGCCGGAAACGGGTGCTTGCAATCCTGCGCGAAGTGGGGTAGACACATGGGTTGTTTTGCCGTATCGTAGATATTTGCGTCTTCCCTGTTTACCTTCAGCCTTCATATAGCGGTGGGCTTTGCCTGGCAGCTGGCAATCAACGTGCCGTCGATACGTCACAACACAGCCAGCCGGGCCCCGGGTCATATAGCGGAACCGGATGGTAGCGCTGCGGAGTAACTTCTGCAGGGTGCACAGCGGGGGAGATCTGAAAACGCCTGAAGGTCTGTGGAAGGATCCCTCTTGGTCGCCTCGAGCACCTCTAATAACGAAACCGCTAACACCGCCGACAGCACTGATGGTGCCACTCGCCGGCTCTCATTCGCAAAGATTCACGAACCTCTTGACGTTCCGAATCTGCTTGCCCTGCAGACGGACAGCTTTGACTGGCTCGTCGGCAACGAACGCTGGCAGGCACGCGTAGCGAAGGCCGTCGAAGAAAACGATCTCAGCGTCGCTACGACGTCCGGCCTGTCGGACATCTTCGAAGAGATCTCCCCGATCGAGGATTTCCAGGGCACCATGTCCCTGAGCTTCTCCGATCCGGAGTTCGCTGACCCCAAGTACACCATGGCCGAATGCAAGGACCGGGACGCAACCTACTCGGCTCCGCTGTACGTCAAGGCCGAGTTCATGAACAACAACACGGGCGAAATCAAGCAGCAGACCGTGTTCATGGGCGACTTCCCGCTGATGACCGAGAAGGGTACCTTCGTGGTCAACGGCACCGAGCGTGTCGTCGTCTCCCAGCTGGTCCGTTCGCCGGGCGCCTACTTTGAGCGCGCCGCTGACAAGACCAGCGACAAGGACATCTTCACCGCCAAGATCATCCCGTCCCGCGGTGCATGGTTTGAGCTCGAGATCGACAAGCGCGACCAGGTCGGTGTACGCCTCGACCGCAAGCGCAAGCAGTCCGTCACGGTCCTGCTGAAGGCCCTCGGCTGGACCGAAGGCCAGATCCTCGAAGAGTTCGGCCAGTACGACTCCATGCGCGCAACGCTGGAGAAGGACGCCACCGAAACCCGCGAAGACGCCCTGCTGGACATCTACCGCAAGCTGCGTCCGGGCGAGCCGCCCACAGTCGAGGCTGCCCAGTCCCTGCTGGACAACCTGTACTTCAACTCCAAGCGCTACGATCTGGCCAAGGTTGGCCGCTACAAGATCAACCGCAAGCTTGGCATCGACCGCTCCCTTGGCGACAAGGAAGCCTCGGTCCTGCACGTTGAAGACATCGTTGCCATGATCAAGTTCCTCGTTGCGCTGCACGCCGGCGAGAAGACCATCAAGGGCACCCGCGACGGCCAGGAAGTGGACCTGCGCGTCGAAATCGACGACATCGACCACTTCGGCAACCGCCGCATCCGCGCCGTCGGCGAGCTCATCGAGAACCAGGTCCGCACCGGCCTGTCCCGCATGGAGCGCGTTGTCCGCGAGCGTATGACCACCCAGGACGTCGAGGCCATCACGCCGCAGACCCTGATCAACATCCGCCCCGTCGTGGCAGCCATCAAGGAGTTCTTCGGAACTTCGCAGCTGTCGCAGTTTATGGACCAGAACAACCCGCTGTCGGGCCTGACCCACAAGCGCCGCCTGTCGGCCCTTGGCCCCGGTGGTCTGTCCCGTGACCGCGCCGGCATGGAAGTCCGTGACGTGCACCCGTCCCACTACGGACGTATGTGCCCCATCGAAACTCCTGAAGGCCCGAACATTGGCCTGATCGGTTCGCTGGCATCCTACGGACGCATCAACCCGTTCGGCTTCATCGAGACGCCGTACCGCCTGGTCAAGGGCGGAGTCGTTTCCGACGACGTCCAGTACCTGACGGCCGATGACGAAGCCGAGGTCCTGATCGCCCAGGCCAACGCACCGCTGGATGCTGACAAGAAGTTCTCGGAAGAGACCGTTCTTGTCCGTGCCCGTGGTGGTGGAGGCGAGCCCGTTCTGGTTCCCGCCGCAGACGTCGAGTTCATGGACGTTTCCCCGCGCCAGATGGTGTCCGTGGCTACGGCCCTGATCCCGTTCCTCGAGCATGACGATGCAAACCGTGCACTCATGGGTGCCAACATGCAGCGCCAGGCCGTGCCGCTGGTCCGTTCCGAGGCCCCGTTCGTGGGTACCGGCATGGAGCGCGCCGCTGCCGTCGACGCCGGTGACGTCACCATCGCCAAGAAGGCAGGTGTGGTTACCGAGGTCTCCGCTGAGCTGGTCATCATGCTCAACGATGACGGTACGGAAACCAACTACCGCATCAACAAGTTCGCACGCTCCAACCAGGGCAACTGCTACAACAACCGCGTCCTGGTAAACGAAGGCCAGCGCCTGGAGGTCGGCGGCATCATCGCTGACGGCCCGGCAACGGACCAGGGCGAGCTCGCCCTCGGTAAGAACCTGCTCGTGGCATTCATGTCATGGGAAGGCCACAACTTCGAGGACGCCATCATCCTCTCGCAGCGCATCGTTGCCGAGGACGTTCTTTCCTCCATCCACATCGAGGAGCACGAGATCGACGCCCGCGACACCAAGCTTGGTGCCGAGGAAATCACCCGTGACATCCCCAACGTGTCCGAGGAAGTCCTGGCAGGCCTGGACGAGCGCGGCATCATCCACATCGGTGCCGAGGTTGAAGCCGGCGACATCCTGGTCGGAAAGGTCACCCCGAAGGGTGAAACCGAACTGACCCCGGAAGAGCGCCTGCTGCGCGCCATCTTCGGTGAGAAGTCCCGCGAAGTCCGCGACACTTCCCTGAAGGTGCCGCACGGCGAGTCCGGCACCGTCATCGGTGTCCGCGTCTTCGACCGCGACAACGACGACGAGCTGCCCCCGGGCGTGAACCAGCTGGTCCGCGTCTACGTGGCCGCCAAGCGCAAGATCACCGACGGCGACAAGCTCGCCGGCCGCCACGGCAACAAGGGTGTTATCTCCAAGATCCTCCCGATCGAGGACATGCCCTTCCTTGCCGACGGCACCCCCGTTGACATCGTCCTGAACCCGCTGGGTGTTCCGGGCCGTATGAACGTGGGCCAGGTGCTCGAAACGCACCTCGGCTGGGTTGCCAAGACCGGCTGGAAGATCGAAGGCGAGCCCGAGTGGGTCAAGCAGCTGCCGAACCTGCCGCGCGAGAGTGGTCCCACCACTGTTGCAACGCCGGTGTTCGACGGTGCCCGCGAAGAAGAAATCACGGGCCTGCTCGACTCCACCAACGTGACCCGCGACGGTGACCGCCTGATCAACTCCTCCGGCAAGACCCGCCTGTTTGACGGCCGCTCCGGCGAGCCGTTCCCGGATCCGATCTCGGTCGGCTACATGTACATCCTGAAGCTCCACCACCTGGTGGACGACAAGATCCACGCCCGCTCCACCGGTCCGTACTCCATGATCACGCAGCAGCCGCTGGGTGGTAAGGCACAGTTCGGTGGCCAGCGCTTTGGTGAAATGGAAGTGTGGGCCCTCGAAGCCTATGGCGCCGCCTACACGCTCCAGGAACTCCTCACCATCAAGTCCGATGACATCCACGGCCGCGTCAAGGTCTACGAAGCCATCGTCAAGGGCGAGAACATCCCGGAGCCGGGCGTTCCCGAATCCTTCAAGGTCTTGATCAAGGAAATGCAGTCGCTGTGCCTGAACGTGGAAGTGCTTTCCACGGACGGAACCACAATTGAAATGCGTGACTCTGATGACGCAGTCTTCACGGCTGCGGAAGAACTGGGCATCGATCTGTCTCGTGCAGAGCCCAGCTCCGTAGAAGAGGTCTAGCAGGTCCGGTCCGACGGCGGGTGCCCACCCGCCGTCGGGCCTGACCTCCCTCATTCGTCAAGACTTCAGAATTTAGAGAACAAGAGAGAACAGGGACCATATGTCCAGCGAATCCTCCTTCGGCCTCATGCAGATCGGCCTCGCCACCGCGGAAGACATCCGCGGCTGGTCTTACGGCGAGGTTAAGAAGCCGGAAACCATCAACTACCGCACGCTCAAGCCCGAGAAGGACGGCCTCTTCTGCGAGAAGATCTTCGGCCCGTCCCGTGACTGGGAATGCTACTGCGGCAAGTACAAGCGCGTGCGCTTCAAGGGCATTATCTGTGAGCGCTGTGGCGTTGAGGTCACCCGCGCCAAGGTACGCCGTGAGCGCATGGGCCACATCGAGCTCGCCGCTCCCGTCACCCACATCTGGTACTTCAAGGGTGTTCCGTCCCGCCTGGGCTACCTCCTTGACCTGGCACCGAAGGACCTCGAAAAGGTCATCTACTTCGCTGCCTACATGATCACCAGCGTCGACGAGGCTGCCCGCCACGAGGAACTGCCCAACCTGCAGGTTGAGCACGACATCGAGAAGAAGCAGCTCATCGACAACCGCGACTCCGACATCGCGGCGATCGCCCGCGACCTCGAAGGCGAAATCGCCCGCCTTGAGGGCGAAGGCGCCAAGGCTGCCGACAAGAAGAAGGCCCGCGACTCCGCCGACCGCCAGATGGCCAACGTGCGCAAGCGCGCCGACGCCGACATCGAGCGCCTCGAGCAGGTCTGGGACCGCTTCAAGAACCTCAAGGTTGCCGACCTCGAAGGCGACGAGGGCCTGTACCGCGAACTGCGTGACCGCTACGGCATGTACTTCGAAGGCTCCATGGGTGCCGAGGCCATCAAGAAGCGCCTCGAGGGCTTCGACATGCAGGCCGAATCCGACCTGCTGCGCGACATCATTGCCAACGGCAAGGGCCAGCGCAAGACCCGTGCCCTCAAGCGCCTGAAGGTGGTCAACGCGTTCCTCACCACCAACAACAGCCCGCTCGGCATGGTTCTCGACGCCGTCCCGGTGATCCCGCCGGAACTGCGCCCGATGGTCCAGCTGGACGGTGGCCGCTTCGCGACCTCCGACCTCAACGACCTCTACCGCCGTGTGATCAACCGCAACAACCGGCTCAAGCGCCTGCTTGACCTCGGTGCTCCGGAGATCATTGTCAACAACGAGAAGCGCATGCTTCAGGAAGCCGTTGACAGCCTCTTCGACAACGGCCGTCGTGGCCGTCCGGTCACGGGTCCGGGCAACCGTCCGCTGAAGTCCCTGAGCGACATGCTCAAGGGCAAGCAGGGCCGTTTCCGCCAGAACCTCCTCGGCAAGCGTGTTGACTACTCCGGCCGTTCGGTCATCGTCGTTGGCCCGCAGCTGAAGCTGCACCAGTGTGGCCTGCCCAAGCAGATGGCCCTGGAGCTCTTCAAGCCGTTCGTGATGAAGCGCCTGGTTGACCTCAACCACGCCCAGAACATCAAGTCGGCAAAGCGCATGGTCGAGCGTTACCGTCCGCAGGTGTGGGACGTGCTCGAAGAGATCATCACCGAGCACCCGGTGCTGCTCAACCGTGCACCTACCCTGCACCGCCTGGGTATCCAGGCGTTCGAGCCGCAGCTTGTTGAAGGCAAGGCCATCCAGCTCCACCCGCTGGTTTGTGGTGCCTTCAACGCTGACTTCGACGGTGACCAGATGGCAGTGCACCTGCCGCTGAGCCCCGAGGCGCAGGCTGAGGCGCGCATCCTGATGCTGTCCTCGAACAACATCCTGAAGCCGTCCGATGGACGCCCGGTCACCCTGCCTTCGCAGGATATGATCATCGGCCTCTACCACCTGACCACCAAGCGGAAGGGTTCGGCTGGCGAAGGCCGCATCTTCGGTTCGGTATCCGAGGCCATCATGGCGTTCGATGCCCGCGACCTTCACCTGAACTCCCAGGTCAAGATCCGCCTCGAAGGCTTCGTGCCCTACGCCGGTTGGGAAGCCCCCGAAGGTTGGGAGCAGGGCCAGCCCGCAATCGTGGAAACCTCCCTGGGCCAGGTCCTCTTCAATGAGACCCTGCCCGAGGACTACCCCTGGGTTGAGGCTGTAGCGGACAAGGGCGAACTGTCCAGGATCGTCAACGACCTCGCTGAGCGCTACCCGAAGGTTGTTACCGCGGCAACGCTGGACAACCTGAAGGATGCCGGTTTCTACTGGGCCACCCGCTCGGGCGTCACGGTTGCCATCTCCGACATCGAGGTTCCGGCTGCCAAGCCGCAGATCCTTGCCGGTTACGAGGAACGCGCCGCCAAGATCCAGGGCCAGTACGACAAGGGCCTGATCGACGACGACGAGCGTCGCCAGGAACTCATCGAGATCTGGAACAAGGCCACCAACGACATCGCTGCGGTGATGCGTGAGAGCCTGTCGCCGATGAACACCATCAACCGCATGGTGTCCTCCGGTGCCCGTGGTAACTGGATGCAGGTCCGTCAGATCGCGGGTATCCGTGGCCTGGTGGCCAACCCTAAGGGTGAGATCATCCCGCGCCCCATCAAGTCCTCCTACCGTGAGGGCCTGTCGGTGCTGGAATACTTCATCGCCACGCACGGTGCCCGTAAGGGCCTCGCCGATACCGCTCTGCGTACCGCCAACTCGGGTTACCTGACCCGACGCCTGGTGGACGTCTCGCAGGATGTCATCGTCCGTGAAGAGGACTGCGGCACCGAGCGTGGCCTGGTCACGCCGATCGCCGTCGCCGACTCCAACGGTGAGCTGGTCCTGGACGAGAACGTCGAGAACAGCGCTTACGCACGTACGCTGGCTGTCGACGTCGTGGACTCCGAGGGCAACGTCCTCGCAGCCGCCGGCACCGACTGCGGCGACGTCGTCATCGACGAGCTCTTCAAGGCCGGCATTACCGAGGTCAAGGTCCGCTCGGTCCTTACCTGTGAGTCCAGCGTCGGTACCTGCGCCCTGTGCTACGGCCGTTCGCTGGCCACCGGCAAGACCGTGGACATCGGCGAGGCTGTCGGCATCATCGCCGCCCAGTCCATCGGTGAGCCCGGTACCCAGCTGACCATGCGTACGTTCCACACCGGTGGTGCAGTGTCCGCCGGCGGTGGCGACGACATCACCCAGGGTCTGCCCCGTATCCAGGAGCTCTTCGAAGCCCGTACTCCGAAGGGTGTTGCGCCGATTGCCGAGGCAGCCGGCCGCATCGCCATCGAAGAGTCCGAGCGCCAGATGCGCCTGGTCATCACCCCGGATGACGGCACGGAAGAGATCGCTTACCCGGTCCTGCGCCGTTCACGCCTGCTGATCGAAGACGGCGACCACGTCACCGTTGGCCAGAAGCTGATCAACGGTCCGGTGGACCCCAAGCAGGTCCTGCGCATCATGGGTCCGCGTGCGGCACAGAAGTTCCTGGTGGACGAAGTGCAGGGCGTGTACCGCAGCCAGGGCATCGGTATCCACGACAAGCACGTCGAGGTTATCGTCCGCCAGATGCTGCGCCGCGTCACGGTCATCGAGTCCGGCGAATCGGACCTGCTGCCCGGCGAGCTCGCCGAGCGCAGCCGCTTCGAGGATGCCAACCGCCGCGTTGTGTCCGAGGGCAAGACGCCGGCATCCGGTCGTCCGGAGCTCATGGGCATCACCAAGGCGTCGCTGGCCACCGAGTCCTGGCTGTCCGCAGCTTCCTTCCAGGAGACCACCCGCGTCCTGACGCAGGCGGCCATGGAAGGCAAGAGCGATCCGCTGCTGGGCCTCAAGGAGAACGTCATCATCGGTAAGCTGATCCCGGCCGGCACGGGTCTCCCGCGCTACACCGAGGTCACCGTGGAGCCCACTGAAGAAGCGAAGGCCAACCTGTTCACCGGCCCCAGCGCATTCAGTGACTTCTCGTACGACACTCTGGGCGGTGACGGAGCTCCCGAGTTCCACGCCATCCCGCTGGATGACTACGACCTCGGCAACGACTTCCGCTAAAACGGCTGTCAGCCCTTGGCTGGATTCCAAGGCCAGGCCCCGCACTTTCGAGTGCGGGGCCTGGCCCGTTAACCGGGCATTGCACATGGGCACCCGGGGCGGTGGAGGACGACGGCGGCGGGCGGCTGCCGCCGTCGTCTGCCTTACACCTGATTAAGGCTCAGGATCAAGCCGTGCTAGACTTTTCTATAATTGTTCTGTGTGGCAGTGGATGAAGGCCGCCGCAGCATCATTTTGGTTTTGTTCTCATGATGCCGGGTGTGAGCTTGTTTCCGGGTTGCGGGTAAGGTGCGCAACGAATGCCACCATTTTGCACGCCTAGGCAAGATTCCAACCTCCAAGGCTGCAAGGACAACGCCAAAACCGGAGCAGGGACGGCTGACGCCTGAATGTGCCGGTAGAGATCAAACCAACGGAGAACACGAGAGTGCCTACGATTAACCAGCTGGTCCGCAAGGGCCGCACGCCGAAGGTCAAAAAGACCAAGGCTCCTGCCCTGAACGGCAGCCCGATGCGCCGCGGTGTTTGCACCCGCGTTTACACCACCACCCCCAAGAAGCCGAACTCGGCTCTGCGTAAGGTTGCACGTGTGCGCCTTAACGGTGGCGTTGAAGTCACCGCTTACATCCCCGGTGTTGGCCACAACCTGCAGGAGCACTCCATTGTGCTCGTTCGCGGTGGTCGTGTGAAGGACCTTCCGGGTGTCCGCTACAAGATCGTCCGTGGCGCCCTCGATACCCAGGGTGTGAAGAACCGTAAGCAGGCCCGCAGCCGCTACGGCGCAAAGATGGAGAAGAAGTAATATGCCTCGCAAGGGTCCGGCCCCCAAGCGGCCGCTCGTACAGGATCCCGTTTACGGCTCCCCGCTGGTAACCCAGCTCATCAACAAGGTGCTCGTTGACGGCAAGAAGTCCACGGCAGAGCGCATCGTTTACGGTGCCCTCGAAGGCGCACGCGCCAAGTCCGGTGGCGACCCCGTGGCAGCGCTGAAGAAGGCCATGGACAACGTCAAGCCTTCGCTTGAGGTCCGCTCACGCCGCGTCGGCGGCGCCACCTACCAGGTTCCGGTTGAGGTCAAGCCGGGCCGCTCCACCGCACTTGCCCTGCGGTGGCTGGTTGGCTACTCCAAGGCCCGCCGCGAAAAGACGATGACCGAGCGTCTCCAGAACGAAATCCTGGATGCGTCCAACGGTCTCGGTGCCGCTGTGAAGCGTCGCGAAGACACCCACAAGATGGCCGAGTCCAACAAGGCCTTCGCACACTACCGCTGGTAATACTCCCCGGACGCCGCCGGCTCAACCGAGCCGGCGGCGAACGTGTAGTCCATCCCAAAAGGAGACCCCGTGGCACAGGACGTGCTTACCGACCTTAGTAAGGTCCGCAACATCGGCATCATGGCCCATATTGATGCCGGCAAGACCACCACCACCGAGCGCATCCTGTTCTACACGGGTGTGAACCACAAGATCGGCGAAACGCACGACGGCGCTTCGACGACTGACTGGATGGAACAGGAAAAGGAACGCGGCATCACCATCACGTCTGCCGCCGTGACCTGCTTCTGGGAAAACAACCAGATCAACATCATCGACACCCCCGGCCACGTGGACTTCACTGTTGAGGTTGAGCGCTCCCTGCGCGTCCTTGACGGTGCAGTTGCTGTCTTCGATGGCAAGGAAGGCGTTGAGCCCCAGTCCGAGACCGTTTGGCGCCAGGCTGACAAGTACAACGTCCCGCGTATCTGCTTCGTCAACAAGATGGACAAGCTCGGCGCTGATTTCTACTTCACCGTAGACACCATCGTCAGCCGCCTCGGCGCCAAGCCGCTGGTCATGCAGCTGCCCATCGGTGCTGAGAACGACTTCATCGGCGTTGTGGACCTGCTCTACATGCGCTCCCTGGTCTGGCCCGGCGATGCCAAGGGTGACGTCACCATGGGTGCGAAGTACGAGATCCGCGAGATCCCTGCTGACCTCCAGGAAAAGGCCGAAGAGTACCGCGCAGCGCTCGTTGAGACCGTTGCAGAGTCCTCCGAGGAACTCATGGAGAAGTACCTTGAAGGCGAAGAACTCACCGTAGACGAGCTCAAGGCCGGCATCCGCAAGATGACGATCAACTCCGAGCTCTACCCGATCTTCTGTGGCTCCGCGTTCAAGAACCGTGGCGTTCAGCCGATGCTCGATGCAGTTGTCGACTACCTGCCGAACCCGCTCGACGTCCCGCCGATGGTCGGTCACGACCCCCGCGACGAAGAGAAGGAACTGACCCGCGCACCTTCCGCTGATGAGCCTTTCTCCGCACTGGCCTTCAAGATTGCGGCGCACCCGTTCTTCGGCCAGCTCACCTTCATCCGCGTGTACTCCGGTCACGTGGAAGCAGGCGCCCAGGTGGTCAACTCCACCAAGGGTAAGAAAGAGCGCATCGGCAAGCTGTTCCAGATGCACGCCAACAAGGAGATGCCCGTTGAGGGCGCCACCGCCGGCCACATCTACGCTGCCATCGGCCTGAAGGACACCACCACGGGCGACACCCTGTGCGACTCTGCAAACCAGATCGTGCTTGAGTCCATGAGCTTCCCGGAGCCCGTGATCTCGGTTGCCATCGAGCCGAACACCAAGGGTGACCAGGAGAAGCTCTCCACGGCCATCCAGAAGCTCTCCGCTGAGGACCCCACCTTCCAGGTGTCCCTCAACGAAGACACCGGCCAGACCATCATCGCCGGCATGGGCGAGCTCCACCTGGACATCCTGGTGGACCGCATGCGCCGCGAGTTCAAGGTCGAGGCAAACGTGGGCAAGCCCCAGGTTGCCTACCGCGAAACCATCAAGCGCGCCGTCGAACGCCACGACTACACGCACAAGAAGCAGACCGGTGGTTCGGGCCAGTTCGCAAAGATCCAGATTGCGATCGAACCGCTGGACACTGCCGAGGGCGAGCTGTACGAGTTCGAGAACAAGGTCACCGGTGGCCGCGTTCCGCGCGAATACATCCCGTCTGTCGACGCTGGTATCCAGGATGCACTGAACGACGGCGTCCTGGCCGGTTACCCGGTTGTGGGCATCAAGGCCACGCTGGTTGACGGCGCGTACCACGATGTTGACTCCTCGGAAATGGCGTTCAAGATCGCCGGCCGTATGGCTTTCAAGGAAGCCGCACGCAAGGCGAACCCTGTCCTGCTCGAACCGCTGATGGATGTCGAAGTCCGCACCCCTGAGGAATACATGGGTGAAGTTATCGGTGACATCAACTCCCGCCGTGGCCAGATGCAGTCCATGGAGGATGCACAGGGCGTCAAGGTTATCCGCGCGCACGTTCCGCTGTCCGGCATGTTCGGCTACATCGGTGACCTGCGTTCGAAGACCCAGGGCCGCGCTGTGTACTCCATGACGTTCAACAGCTACGCGGAGGTCCCGAAGGCTGTCGCCGACGAGATCATCCAGAAGAGCCGCGGCGAGTAGTCCGTACAGGGCACTTAAAGCGAATACCTCGGGTGCGCAGCCGGAAACGGACAGCGCAGCCGGTGCAGGTGGCCGGGGCCGGCAGGACCCATCCCGGTCAAGCCGGCTCCAGGCCATCTGCACGAACAGGCTCAGGGGATTAGTATTAGTTCCTGAATCTGCAATTTCACCAATCCAAAGCCCCCAAGTAGACTTGCCTGAGTTTCTGCCGCGAAAAGCGCGGTTGAAGGGCAAGCCATTTGAAATCGTTCTAGGAGGAACCTGTGGCAAAGGCAAAGTTCGAGCGGACTAAGCCGCACGTCAACATCGGCACCATCGGTCACGTTGACCACGGTAAGACGACGCTGACGGCCGCCATTTCCAAGGTGCTGTACGACAAGTACCCGGATCTTAACGAGAAGCGCGACTTCGCGTCTATCGACTCTGCTCCCGAAGAGCGTCAGCGCGGTATTACCATCAACATCTCCCACGTGGAGTACCAGACCGAGAAGCGCCACTACGCACACGTAGACGCCCCCGGTCACGCTGACTACATCAAGAACATGATCACCGGTGCTGCCCAGATGGACGGCGCAATCCTCGTGGTTGCTGCTACCGATGGCCCCATGGCTCAGACCCGCGAGCACGTTCTGCTCGCCCGCCAGGTTGGTGTTCCCTACCTGCTGGTCGCGCTGAACAAGTCCGACATGGTTGATGACGAAGAGCTCCTCGACCTCGTCGAAATGGAAGTTCGTGAGCTGCTCAGCTCGCAGGGCTTCGATGGCGATGAGGCTCCGGTTGTTCGCGTTTCCGGCCTGAAGGCCCTGGAAGGCGACCCGGTTTGGGTCAAGTCCGTTGAGGACCTGATGGCAGCTGTCGACGAGTCCGTTCCGGACCCCGTACGTGACCGCGACAAGCCGTTCCTGATGCCGATTGAAGACGTCTTCACCATCACCGGCCGTGGCACCGTTGTTACGGGCCGCGCCGAGCGTGGCACCCTCGCCATCAACTCCGAGGTCGAGATCGTTGGCATCCGCCCGGTCCAGAAGACCACGGTTACCGGTATCGAGATGTTCCACAAGCAGCTCGACGAAGCATGGGCCGGCGAGAACTGTGGCCTGCTGCTCCGTGGCCTGAAGCGCGACGATGTTGAGCGTGGCCAGGTTGTCGTCAAGCCGGGTTCCATCACCCCGCACACCGACTTCGAGGCCAACGTCTACATCCTGTCCAAGGACGAAGGCGGACGCCACAACCCGTTCTACTCGAACTACCGCCCGCAGTTCTACTTCCGTACGACGGACGTTACCGGCGTTATCACCCTGCCCGAGGGCACGGAAATGGTTATGCCCGGCGACAACACTGAGATGACCGTTGCGCTCATCCAGCCGATCGCTATGGAAGACGGCCTCGGCTTCGCTATCCGCGAAGGCGGCCGCACCGTTGGTTCGGGACGCGTCACCAAGATCATCAAGTAACTCTTGCTGATCATCGGATAGCCGGGATTATGTCCCAGTAATCCACAGGAGGCCCCGCTGCAGTGTGCAGCGGGGCCTTCTTTTGCTACCGTTAATCCAGTCAATGGATAAACCGCAGGACTCCCGCCACGCTCTCCTTGAAAGGCCATCTCATGCCGGACGATTCGTACGAGGAAGGCTACCGGGCCGGTCACTTGCAGGGTTGGCTGGATGCCATGGCCAAAGTGGACGAGCGCCAGGCGACAGAAACCCTCACCGCACGTCCCGGTCGGGTGCAGGCCCCCGCACCGGCCCCGGCGGCAGGGCCGGCGTTCGCCCCGCCGACGGTTACGGCCCCTGCACCCCAACCGGCTCCTGCACCTCAGCGGGCTTCCGGGGTGCCGACACGTCCTGTAACGCCGCTACAGCCAGTGCCCGTGGGGGCCGCTGCGACACCTCGGCCAAAGCCCACCACGCAGCCTGTCCCATACCGCGGATACGCCGATGGCCCGTCCCGGCCGGCAGAATCAGCCGAAGAGGTGGCAGCGCGCCGGGAACGGCGTGACCGCCAGAACATCAACGTCACGCTGTATGTGGCGAGCCTCCTGCTCGTTGCCGCAGCGGCCCTGTTTGTGGGAACGGCACTGCCGCCCATGATGAGATTCGCAGGCGTCTGCTCCGTGGCTGCCCTGTTCTACGGTTCCGGGTTCATCCTGCACCACCGCGTCCCGCGCCTGAAGCCTGCCGCCGTGGCCTTCACTGGCACCGGGCTGGCGCTCGTCCCTGTCATCGGCTTGGCCCTTTACAGTTTTGTCTGGCAAAACGGGCCCGCGGCGTGGCTCGCCACCTCGCTGGTCGGAACCCTTGCCTACATTGCGGCCGCCCTCCGGCTCGAAAGCCGCGTGCTGGCGTATCTGTCGCTGACTTTCCTTGTTTCCACCGCGTGGTCGGGTATGGCAGTCCTCGGTGCCGCCCTGGTTTGGTACTTCGTGGCGCTCATCGCTGTGGCGGTCCTGTTTACCCTGCTGAGCATGGTCAGGCCGGGCTGGCTTCCACCGCTTTTCCTGCGGCCACTGGTCACTGTCCACCCCGTCGTGGTACCCGCTGTTGCCGTGGCTGCGACGTTCCTCCTGCGCACCAGCCTGGCCGAGTACGCACTGATCCTCGGGCTCAGCGGTGCATACTTCGCCACCATGGCCGCAGTACCGGGAGCAAGCTTCAGGCTCCGCAATTTCTATGCATCCCGCGCCGCACTGACAGTTGCGGGGGCGGTGGCTGTCCTGGAGCTCACCGACACCTCAAGAGGCGCACTGCTGGCCGCCTGCGCCTTGCTTGCGGCGCAGGCCATCGGCGTTGCCGTGGGTGGCGGCCGTCTGGAGGCCTGGTTCCCTCCGCGCCGGCCTGACGGGGAAAAGGAACCGGTGCCTGCCACCGTGCCCACTCCTTCCCTGAGCGAAGCATTGGCGCCACGTTGGCGTGCCGACGTCATGGTGACCCACCTGGTGCACTGGGCGCTGACGGCAGCGTTTGCAGGCAGCACTGTGCTGCGCAGCATCGCCGGCGCATGGGTACCTGATGCAGGAGCAATTCCACTATGGGTGCCGGTACTGCTGCTGCTCCTGACGAGCTTTACCCTGGCTGTCAGGCTGCGCAGGGCCGCTGAGTTTCTTCCGTTTGCGGGCATTGCCCTGGCCGGAGTCGTCAGCAGGGTGATGGGGGAGTGGGAGTTCGCCATCATGGTGCTCCTCACCGCATTCTTCTGGCTGGTCCGTGGGCTCCGCGAAAGCGGCACGCAACGGCAGATCCTCCTCTTCAACACCAGGATTGCAGGCACGGTTGCCGTTCCCGCCGTGACGGCCGCCTTGACGGTGGGGAGCACACAGGGGCAGGCCGTGTGGTTCAGTGTTGTGGCAGCGGCCGTGGCACAGCAGTTGCTGTCTGCATGGCTGCAGCGGGGGAGTCGCAGGGAATTTGCGCCACAGGCTACCCTGATGGGCTTCTCTGCTCTTGGGACGGTGGGAGTCGCTGTCCTCGGCGCCGTGGACTCTTCGCCTGGACAGTCGCTGACGTGGGGCGGGATTCTGCTGCAGCTCGCTGCAGCGGTTGCCATGGGTCTGCTCCTGGTACCGCAGCCGGACGGGGAGCGCGCCTGGATTCCACGAGCAGGCGAAGTGGTGCCGCTTGTGATGGCAGGCGTCATGGTGGAGTTCGCTTTCAGGTGGATTACACCGGATGCAGGGAACATCGCGCTGGCTGCAGTGGTGGCATACCTCGCCGTCACAGGCCTCCGGCTGCGGTCCCGGCTGCACCGTTGGGGATATTGGTGGCTTTGCCGCATCGCCGCCACATTGCTGGCGCTGACGCTGTTCGACAGGCTGGTGGTCTCCGCGGGCGCGCCATTTGTGGGCGGGGAAGCTCTTGAGCCCGCCACGGTGCTGGTTGCCGTGTTGGCCGTGCAGATGGCCGTGGTGCTGGTGTCATTCCGGCTAAAGCGTTCTCCGCGTGGCGCGGCCGTGGATGCGGGTGTGGTTCTGGCGGTTCAACTCATCGGGTGCACCATGCTCTGGCCGTTGTCGGAGGGAAGCTGGCAGCATCTGGTCATCCCGGGGGTTACTGCGCTGTCGTCGGCTGTTGCCGGGCTGTCGCTGCGCGGTCAACGGGGCTCCGAGTGGTTCGCGCCGGCATCCTTCCTCGTCCTGGTGGGATTGTCCGCTGGCAACGTCACCCTGGTCGAGGTGTTGCTCGCCATCTTTGCTGCCTTCGCCGCGGTGATGGTGGCAGCAGCTGCCCGGGCTGTGGAGAAGGGCGGATACTTTATTGCGGCGAAGGTACTGACGGCGGCACTGGCCGTGGTCCTCAGTTACGACGTGTCGGCCTCCCCGGACGTTGTGTCGCTGACCTTTGCGGGCGTTCTTGCCGCCCAGCACGCCGTCCGGTGGCTGATGCGTTTCCGTCTTAAGGAGGTTCCCTTCCAGCAGGCGGCGGTATGGATCACCCTCGCAGGCCAGGCCGCCCTTCCACTGGCCTACGTCAGCCGCATTGGGGCAGCCGACAGAGGTGGCGAACGCTGGATCCTCCTGGTGGAGTTCGCGCTGGTTCTTATCTCGGCAGTCGTTGCCAGGACCCTGTTCGCGGCGCGCGGTGCACTCTACTTTGCAGCCTTTGCTGTGCTGGGCGGGGTGCTGGCGCTGAGCCCGCTCGTAACGCCTGCTGTGTCCCCGTTGCTGGGCTATTCCGGGGTGGCACTTCTTCTGCTGGCGCTGGCGCTTGCGGCGGCGGTGGCCGGAGCATTGTGGTCCCGCCGGATGCCGGTCCCCGCCGGAACTGAGCGATGGCTGTGGCTGATTGCCGCCCTGGGGTACAGCCTCACTGCGCTGCTCCTCGCTCCGCAGGCCGACGAGTGGATCGCCGGGTTCGCCGTCCTGGTGCTCGCCGCTGTACTCTTTTGCGCCTCCCACGTTGAGCGTGCCGCGATACTGTACGCGCCGGCGTCGGCTGCTGTCCTGGCTGGTACGTTCATGGTGGTCCGGGAGGTGGCCGGCGGAAACCCGGATGTATGGGCGGCCTATGCGCCCTGGCTCGGTGCCGGCGCAGCGGGAGCCGCCCTTTACGGTGTGCGCGTGGCAACGTCCGCCAGGCTGGGGGCTGACCCGTGGCGCCGCTGGTCCCTGGCCGGCGCCGCGGTGGCAGGGCTCGCCCTGGCCACAGTTGCGGGGATCGCGGCAGACACCACGGCCTGGGTTGCCGCCGCCGCACTGGCGGGCGCGGCCGGCATCTGCATCGCGGAAGCCCCGGCAGAACTGCGCCGGGTGGTCTCTGAAGCGAGTGCTGTGGTGGTGATGGCCGGAGTTCAACGCGCGGCGATCTTCGAACTGGACGGCCGCCGGAGTTTCGGGGCCGGCCTGCCGGATCCCTTTTGGGCGGCGCAGTGGTACGTGGTGCTTGGAGCTGCCCTGGTCTTCCTTCGCTACCGATCCGGGCAGCCCAAAGCCGGGCGTGGAATCGCTGTGGCGGCAGCCGTCTTGCTCACCCTCACGGGGGCAGGAACCGTGTTTGGCGGCACTGCAGGCCAGCAGCTGTGGCTTCTGGTACTGCTCGCTGTGCTGCTCGTCGGCGGGCTCCTGGCCGGCGAGAAGATCTTTGTCAGGTGGGGCGCCGCCGGTGTTGCCGCATGCATTCTTTGGGCGATGCTCGGGTACACGTTCGTACTCCTGGCGCTCATCGCCGTCGGCCTCATCGCTTTTGCCGTCTGGCGGCTGAACCGGAGCGCCGGCCCGGAGGCCGCGGAGGCTGCTCTGCCGCCAGCGCCGCCAGTGCCGCCAGCGCCTCAGTCGCCGCCAGCGACTCCAGATGCGGTGAGTGACACCGGCAGCGACGCTCCGGCCAGGAAGGTGCCCTGATACTGTTGCAGCATTGAGAGGAGCTCATCATGGGATGGCTTATTTTCCTGATCGTTGCCGCTGCCGTGGTGGCCGGAGTCTTCTGGGCGAAGAATCACTTCCGCCACGAGATCGACCGGGCAAAGCGGATCAACAGGGCCAACAAGAATCAGTAACCGGCACTGGAAGGCGCCCCGCACCGCGGCATGACTCTGCCATCGCCGCGGCTGCCTACCCGGCGGGCTGCCCCGTGCGGGCCCTGGAGAGAGCCTGATACCAGTAGAACGATTGCTTTGGCGTACGCTCCTGGTTGCTGAAGTCAACGTGAACCAGGCCGAACCGCTGTGAGTACCCGGCGGCCCACTCGAAATTGTCCATGAGTGTCCAGACGAAGTAGCCACGCAGGTCCACTCCCGAGGCGATCCCGCCGGGGGCCGTCGCTTCCAGCGCGGCTGCCAGGTGGGAGGCCAGATAGCTGACGCGCTCACCGTCCTGAAGGGTTCCGGATACTGTGTCCGGTTCGGGAAAACTGGCACCGCCTTCCGTGATGTAGACCGGCGGGAGGGCAGCACCGTACCGGTCCCTCATTTCCTGCAGCAGGACACCCAGGTGCCCGGGGGCCACAGGCCAGCCGAAGCCCGTGTTGCTGAACTCCGGGTAACCCACCTCGTGGAAGGGCAGCCGTGCAACGGCCTTGTGCATGTCAGCGGGAATGGCGGTGACGCCCCGCCCCAAGGCCACCTTGACCGGGAAGTAGTAGTTCAGCCCGTAGAAATCGAGTGGCTGGTGGATGGTGCGCAGGTCGGAATCGGAGATCCGCCCGATCGAGCGCAGCCACGGCCGGGCATACACCGGAAGGTTGGGGTAGCGGCCCAGCAGCACCGGGTCTGCATAGATCCTGTTCATCAACAGGTCGTACAGGTGCGCCACCACACGGTCCCCAATTTTGCGGGATGCCGGCCGGATGGGGGCGTGCAGGTTGGTGACTCCGATTCCGCCCCGGACGCCTGCCGCGCGGAGTGCCTGAACGCCCAGCCCGTGAGCCAGTAGCTGGTGGTGGATGGAGGGGAGCGCATCGAACATCAGTGCCCTGCCGGGGGCATGGACGCCCAGGGCGTAGCCGTTGAGCGTCACGGAGACCGGCTCGTTGAGCGTGACCCACTGTGAGACGCGGTCGCCGTACCGTTGGCCGGCGGCAGCTGCGTACTCGCCAAAGCGTTCCGCGGTTTCCCTGTTGAGCCAGCCGCCGCGGTGTTCCAGCGGCAGCGGGGTGTCCCAGTGATACAGGGTGGCCATGGGGGCGATGCCGGCTTCCAGCAGCTGGTCGATCAGCCGGTCGTAGAAGTCGAGCCCCTCGGGGTTGAGCTTTCCGCGGCCATCGGGTTGGATGCGGGGCCAGGCGAGGGAGAACCGGTATGAGTCGACGCCGAGCTCCTTGAGGAGCGCGACGTCCTCGGGCAGCCGGTTGTAGTGGTCGCATGCGATGGCGGGGGAGTGGCCGTCAACGATGGCTCCGGGCTTTTGGGCAAAGGCGTCCCACCCTGAGGGGCCGCGGCCGCCGTCGGCCAGTGCGCCCTCGATCTGGAAGGCCGCCGCCGCTACGCCAAGGGTGAACGACGGCGGCATGCGGCTGGCCAGTTCAGTGACGGATTCGGTGCTCTCCAGCGTCATGTCCCCATCATCCATTCGCCGGGCGGCCGGGGCAATGGGTGGGACTGCAACAGCACGGAAGAGTGCCCGCCAGGCGCTGCACCGCGGCCGATGGGGGCGATTGGCTTATGCCGCAGATATCCGGCATACTAGATGAGTTGTTCAAGCGCTTCTTCGTGTCCCGATCCGGATAATGCCGGGTGTCAGGGTCCAAGTGGGAGCCCAAACATAACCCACCCCAATGGAAAATGCGGATTTGTTTGCGTGTAGAGCGCGACACGCCCGACCGCGGGGGTCGGTTGCGCCGGCAAGGTGAGGAACCCGGATTCATCCGGATTCAGTTTGTGCGGCGGATGGTGGTTACGACCTCAATTGCTTCGGCAGCCATACAACAGGTAAGTGAACAGGGCAGCCCTAACCCGGGGAAGCACAGACTGAAAGAGAGTCAGGCGACATGGCGGGACAAAAAATCCGCATCCGGCTGAAGTCATACGACCACGAGGTCATTGACGTTTCAGCACGGAAGATCGTTGAGACGGTCACGCGCGCAGGCGCAACGGTAGTTGGCCCCGTGCCGCTGCCCACGGAGAAGAACGTTTACTGCGTTATCCGCTCTCCGCACAAGTACAAAGACAGCCGCGAGCACTTTGAAATGCGCACGCACAAGCGTCTTATCGACATCATCGATCCCACGCCCAAGGCTGTCGACTCGCTCATGCGCCTCGACCTGCCGGCCGACGTGAACATCGAAATCAAGCTGTAGGGAGGTGCTGAGAAACTATGACCGCAACCCGTAACGTAAAGGGCCTGCTGGGCACGAAGCTCGGCATGACCCAGGTCTGGGACGAGAACAACAAGCTCATCCCCGTCACTGTGGTCCAGGCAGACTCGAACGTCATCACCCAGCTGCGCAACGCAGAGGTAGATGGCTACGTCGCCGTTCAGATCGGCTACGGCCAGATCGATCCCCGCAAGGTCACCAAGCCGCTGGCTGGTCACTTTGAAAAGGCAGGCGTCACGCCTCGCCGCCACGTCGTCGAACTCCGTACCGCAGATGCTGCCGAGTACGAGCTGGGCCAGGAGCTGTCCGTTGAGCTCTTCGCTGCCGGCCAGAAGATCGACGTCATCGGCACCACCAAGGGTAAGGGCTTCGCCGGTGTTATGAAGCGTCACGGCTTCCACGGTGTTGGAGCTTCCCACGGTGCCCACAAGAACCACCGTAAGCCCGGTTCAATCGGTGGCGCATCCACCCCGAGCCGCGTCTTCAAGGGCATGAAAATGGCCGGCCGCATGGGCGCCGTGCGTCACACCACGCTGAACCTCACGGTCCACGCGGTTGACGCCGAGAAGTCGCTGCTCCTGATCAAGGGTGCCGTCCCCGGCGCCCGCGGCCAGGTCGTCTTCGTACGTACCGCCGTGAAGGGAGCCTAGTTCAATGGCTAACACTGTCCAGGTTGACCTGCCTGCCGAGATCTTCGACGTCCAGACCAACGTGCCGCTGCTGCACCAGGTTGTCGTTGCCCAGCTCGCTGCTGCTCGCCAGGGTACCCACAAGACCAAGACCCGCGCTGAAGTTTCCGGTGCAGGACGCAAGCCGTTCAAGCAGAAGGGCACCGGCCGCGCCCGTCAGGGTTCGATCCGTGCTCCGCACATGACCGGCGGTGGCGTTGTCCACGGTCCCACCCCGCGTGACTACAGCCAGCGGACCCCCAAGAAGATGATTGCTGCTGCACTGCGCGGCGCACTGTCTGACCGGGCCCGCAACGGTCGCATCCACGTTGTCGCTGACCTGGTTGAAGGCACCAAGCCCTCCGCCAAGACCGCACTGGCAACGCTGCGCGGCGTTTCCGACCGCAAGAACCTGCTGGTCGTCATCGAGCGCGCCAACGATGTTGCTGCACTGTCCGTGCGCAACCTCACCGGTGTCCACGTTCTGTACGCAGACCAGCTGAACACCTACGACGTTCTCGTCTCTGATGACGTTGTCTTCACCAAGGCTGCTTACGAAGCATTCGTTGCCGCTAAGGCAGCTAAGAACGAGGAGGATGCCAAGTGAGTGCAGCCACCATCAAGGATCCCCGCGACGTCGTGCTTGCACCCGTCGTGTCGGAAAAGAGCTATGGCCTGATCGACGAGGGCAAGTACACCTTCCTGGTGGACCCCCGCTCGAACAAGGCTGAGATCAAGCTGGCCGTGGAGAAGATTTTCTCCGTCAAGGTCGAATCGATCAACACCATCAACCGTGCCGGTAAGCGCAAGCGCACCAAATTCGGATGGGGTACCCGCAAGAGCACCAAGCGTGCAATTGTGAGCCTCAAAGAAGGCACCATCGACATCTTCGGCGGTCCGCTCGCGTAGCGGAGACCACTTTAACGAGGAAATAAATTATGGGAATCCGTAAATACAAGCCGACTACCCCGGGCCGTCGTGGCTCGAGCGTAGCGGACTTCACCGAAATCACGCGGTCGACGCCGGAAAAGTCGTTGGTACGTCCGCTGCCCAAAAAGGGCGGCCGTAACAACACCGGTAAGATCACCACCCGTCACAAGGGTGGCGGACACAAGCGCCAGTACCGTCTGATCGACTTCCGTCGCCACGACAAGGACGGCGTTGACGCCCGCGTTGCTGAAATTGAGTACGATCCGAACCGTACGGCTCGCATCGCCCTCCTGCACTACGTTGATGGCACCAAGCGTTACATCATCGCCCCGAACAAGCTGTCCCAGGGCGACTTCGTAGAGGCCGGCCCCAACGCTGACATCAAGCCGGGTAACAACCTGCCGCTGCGCAACATCCCCGTGGGTACCGTTGTGCACGCAGTGGAGCTGCGTCCGGGCGGCGGTGCCAAGATGGGCCGCTCCGCCGGTGCATCCATCCAGCTCGTTGCCAGGGAAGGCCGTTTCGCCCAGCTGCGACTGCCCTCCGGCGAAATCCGCAACGTTGACGTGCGCTGCCGCGCAACCGTCGGCGAGGTCGGCAACGCCGAGCAGTCGAACATCAACTGGGGTAAGGCTGGCCGCATGCGCTGGAAGGGCGTCCGCCCGACCGTCCGTGGTGTAGCCATGAACCCGGTTGACCACCCGCACGGTGGTGGCGAGGGTAAGACGTCCGGTGGACGTAACCCCGTCAACCCGAACGGTCAGCGTGAAGGCCGCACGCGCCGCCCCAACAAAGAGAGCGACAAGCTTATTGTTCGTCGCCGTCGTACTGGCAAGAACAAGCGATAGGAGCCTGGACACATGCCACGCAGCCTGAAAAAAGGTCCTTTCGTTGACCAGCACCTCTTTGTGAAGGTAGCCAGGGAAAACGAAAAGGGCACCAAGAACGTCATCAAGACCTGGTCCCGCCGTTCGATGATCATCCCCGACATGCTCGGACACACGATCGCCGTACACGACGGACGCAAGCACATTCCGGTGTTTGTCACCGAGTCGATGGTCGGGCACAAGCTCGGCGAATTCGCTCCCACGCGGACATTCCGCGGCCATGTCAAGGACGACCGTAAGGGCAAGCGCCGCTAGGCGCCTGCACTTACGTCAAAGACGAGAGAAGGAAAGCAATGGAAGCCAAGGCAATTGCGCGCCACATCCGCGTAACGCCTATGAAGGCCCGGCGCGTCGTCAACCTTGTTCGTGGTTTGCAAGCGAATGAGGCTCTGGCAATTCTGAAGTTTGCCCCCCAGGCAGCTTCGGAGCCGGTATTCAAGGTAGTTCAGTCGGCAATCTCCAACGCCCGGGTCCTCGCGGACCGCGACGGCGTTGCGTTTGACGAAGGCGACCTCATCATCAGCGAAGCGTTTGTTGATGAAGGCCCGACCATGAAGCGGTTCCAGCCGCGTGCCCAGGGTCGTGCATTTCAGATCAAGAAGCGCACCAGCCACATCACCGTGGTAGTCGCTACCCCGGAGAAAGAGGAGGCTCGCTAAGTGGGACAGAAAGTAAACCCGCACGGGTTCCGACTCGGCATCACCACCGATCACGTATCGCACTGGTTCGCTGACAGCACCAAGGCCGGACAGCGGTACAAGGACTTCGTTCGCGAAGACATCCGCATCCGCCAGCTCATGTCCACGGGCATGGAGCGCGCCGGCATCGCCAAGGTCGAAATCGAGCGCACCCGTGACCGTGTCCGCGTGGACATCCACACGGCCCGCCCGGGTATCGTCATCGGCCGCCGTGGAGCAGAAGCAGACCGCATCCGCGGCGAGCTCGAAAAGCTCACCGGCAAGCAGGTCCAGCTGAACATCCTCGAGGTCAAGAACCCCGAGATGGAAGCACAGCTGGTTGCCCAGGGTGTTGCAGAGCAGCTGACCTCACGTGTGGCTTTCCGCCGCGCGATGAAGAAGGCCATGCAGTCCGCACAGCGTGCCGGTGCCAAGGGTATCCGTATCGCTTGCTCGGGCCGCCTGGGTGGCGCTGAAATGTCCCGCTCGGAGTTCTACCGCGAAGGCCGTGTGCCCCTGCACACCCTCCGTGCGAACATCGACTACGGCTTCTACGAAGCCAAGACCACCTTCGGCCGCATCGGCGTGAAGGTCTGGATCTACAAGGGCGACGTCACCGCCAAGGAACTGGCCGCACAGGCTGCTTCGGCACCGTCCCGCGGACCCCGCTCCGACCGTGGCGGACGCCCGGGTGGCGCTGACCGTGGTGACCGCCGTCGTCGCAACGACCGCCCGGCCGCTGACGCAGCTCCTGCTGCAGAGGCTCCGGCAGTTGAGGCTGCACCTGCAGCAGCAGAAGGAGGACAGGCTTAAATGCTTATCCCACGTCGAGTCAAGCACCGTAAGCAGCACCACCCGGGTCGTTCCGGCGCTGCTACGGGCGGCACCGAGGTCTCGTTCGGCGAGTGGGGTATCCAGGCTCTGAGCCCGGCATACGTCACCAACCGTCAGATCGAATCTGCCCGTATTGCGATGACCCGCCACATCAAGCGTGGCGGTAAGGTCTGGATCAACATCTACCCGGACCGTCCCCTGACCAAGAAGCCTGCCGAAACCCGCATGGGTTCCGGTAAGGGTTCGCCGGAATGGTGGGTCGCCAACGTCAAGCCGGGACGGGTTCTTTTCGAACTCTCCGGTGTCAATGAAGAGGTAGCTCGCGAGGCCCTGCGCCTGGCAATCCACAAGCTGCCGTTGAAGGCACGCATTGTGCGTCGCGAAGGTGGTGAGTAGAAATGGCAGTAGGATCCAAGGATCTGGCTCCCGCGCAGCTGGACGGTTTCGACAACGAGCGTCTCGTAGAAGAACTCCGTAAGGCTAAGGAAGAGCTGTTCAACCTGCGTTTCCAGTCCGCCACCGGTCAGCTGGAGAACCACGGCCGCCTGCGTGCAGTAAAGAAGGACATTGCACGCATCTACACCGTTCTTCGCGAACGCGAGCTGGGCATTCGTGCCGAGGTTGCCGCACCGGTTGTGGAAGCCAAGGAAGAAAAGAAGTCCAAGAAGGCTGCAACCAAGAAGGCCGAGAAGGCTGAAACGGCTGAGTCCGAGGAGGACGCCAAGTGAGTGAAAAGGACCAGAACGTGACCGAATCTGCTACTGCAGCCACGGCTGAGCAGCGCGGTTACCGCAAGACCCGTCGCGGCTACGTGGTCTCCGACAAGATGGAAAAGACCATCGTCGTCGAGGTTGAAGACCGCGTGAAGCACGCACTGTACGGCAAGGTCATCCGCCGCACCTCCAAGGTCAAGGCACACGACGAAGAGAACACCGCCGGCATCGGCGACCTCGTTGTCATCGCCGAGACCCGTCCGCTGTCCGCCACCAAGAACTGGCGGCTCGTGGAAATCCTCGAAAAGGCCAAGTAGCACCTGCTGCTGGCTGGAAGCCCCTGTTCCCTTTCCGGGAGCGGGGGCTTCCTCGTTTTAACCTTCGCTGCGTGCACGCCCGCTCACTTGTGGTGGCTTCCCACGAGACGCCCGCTCACTTGTGGTGGCTTCCCACCAGACGCCCGCTCACTCCCTTAAAGAGAGTGAGCGGGCGTTGGTCCCATAGCCGCCACGAGTGAGCGCGCGTTGAGGTGGGGGATCACGACGGCGGCGGCCCGGCCGCGTGGGGAGCGGCACCCTGGGTGGGGCGAACGGCTGCCCTGCGTGACGTCGTCGTACGTCCTGCCCTGCTTGCGGGGCGGTGCTTCGTGGTGATATGGGAACTGGCGAAAAGCATGCTAGGATATTGAGTTTGTATGGCGCCTTCTGCGCGCCGTCGTCAACCTCGTAAACAAGCGTGCCACAGCACAGTGCCCCTGTGCGCCCGGGATCCGTCCCGGACCGGATGGGAGCAACTGCTTCTGGCACAGGCGTTTAGGCCTGGTCTGGCAAAATCCAGGCGGGTCAAGAGACACCCCGATCAACCGTTCCGCAAGGCTCATTCCGTAGCAAGACCACGGCCTGAGAACCGGCGCGACGCAAGGAGTAAATAGTGATTCAGCAGGAGTCGCGACTCAAGGTCGCCGACAACACGGGTGCTAAGGAAATCCTTACCATTCGCGTTCTCGGTGGATCCGGACGTCGCTACGCAGGCATCGGTGACGTCATCGTCGCCACCGTCAAGGATGCAATCCCGGGCGGCAACGTAAAGAAGGGCGATGTTGTCAAGGCAGTCATCGTCCGTACCAAGAAGGAACGCCGCCGTGCGGATGGTTCCTACATCAAGTTTGACGAGAACGCAGCTGTGATCCTGAAGAACGACGGTGACCCCCGCGGTACCCGTATCTTCGGACCGGTTGGTCGTGAACTCCGTGACAAGAAGTTCATGAAGATCGTTTCTCTGGCTCCGGAGGTGCTCTAGTCCATGGCTGCAAAGATCAAGAAGGGTGACCTGGTTCAGGTCATCACTGGCGCCAAGGCTGAGCGCGGCGGCGACCGCGGCAAGCAGGGCAAGGTTCTGCGCGTCTTCACCGACACCAACCGCGTGCTGGTTGAGGGTATCAACCGCGTCACCAAGCACACCCGTGTTGGACAGTCGCAGCGCGGCACCAAGACCGGCGGCATCGAGGTCGTAGAGGCCCCGATCCACATTTCCAACGTGGCCCTGGTTGACCCGTCGACCAAGAAGCCGACCCGTGTGGGCTTCCGCCTCGACACTGTGGAGAAGAACGGTGTCAAGAAGACCGTCCGTATCCGCGTGTCCAAGAGCTCCGGGAAGGACATCTAATGACTGAGACTCTCGAGACTCCGGCAACGAAGATCGTTCCTCGTCTGAAGACCAAGTACGCCGAATCCATCAAGGCAACGCTCCAGGATGAATTCAAGTACGAGAACGTGAACCAGGTACCCCGCCTGGTGAAGGTTGTTGTGAACATGGGTGTTGGAGATGCCGCCAAGGACTCCAAGCTGATCGACGGCGCTGTCCGCGACCTCACCCAAATCACCGGCCAGAAGCCGCAGGTTACCAAGGCCCGCAAGTCGATCGCACAGTTCAAGCTGCGCGAAGGCATGCCCATCGGTGCACACGCAACCCTGCGTGGCGACCGTATGTGGGAATTCGTGGACCGCCTCGTTTCGCTGGCTCTGCCCCGTATCCGCGACTTCCGCGGCCTCAGTGGCAAGCAGTTCGACGGCAACGGCAACTACACCTTCGGTCTGACCGAGCAGGTTATGTTCCACGAAATCGACCAGGACAAGATCGACCGCGTTCGCGGTATGGATATCACGGTCGTTACCACCGCCAAGACCGATGACGAAGGCCGCGCGCTGCTCAAGGCGCTTGGTTTCCCGTTCAAGACCGAAGCTTAATTAGCTACGTAAAAGGTCCGGCCGCACAGCTTCCTGAAGCACGCGGCGGAAACCGTTACGAGGAAGGGCAAGAGCCCAAATGACAATGACAGATCCTGTCGCAGACATGCTTACGCGCCTGCGTAACGCAAACTCGGCATACCACGACTCCGTGTCTATGCCTTACAGCAAGCTGAAGGCACGCGTTGCTGACATCCTCAAGGCCGAAGGTTTCATCGCCGGCTGGAAGGAAGAAGACGCTGAGGTTGGCAAGAAGCTGACTCTCGACCTGAAGTTCGGTCCGAACCGCGAGCGTTCCATCGCTGGCGTCCGCCGCATCTCCAAGCCGGGTCTCCGCGTTTACGCGAAGTCCACCAACCTGCCGCACGTGCTGGGTGGCCTGGGTATCGCAATCCTGTCCACCTCTTCCGGGCTCCTGACTGATAAGCAGGCCGGCAAGAAGGGCGTGGGCGGCGAAGTCCTCGCCTACGTCTGGTAACGGGAAAGGAAGAGAATAATGTCACGTATTGGACGTCTCCCCATCACCGTTCCTGCCGGCGTTGAGGTCAAGGTTGACGGCTCTGTCGTCAGCGTTAAGGGTTCCAAGGGCGAGCTGAGCCACACTGTGGCCAGCCCGATCGAGGTTGCACTTGACGACACCACCCTGACCGTCAGCCGCCCGAACGACGAGCGCGCCTCCCGTTCACTCCACGGCCTGACCCGCACCCTGATCGCCAACATGATCCAGGGTGTCACCGCAGGCTACGAGAAGAAGCTCGAAATCGTTGGCACCGGTTACCGCGTGCAGGCCAAGGGCTCTGACCTTGAGTTTGCCCTCGGCTACAGCCACCCGGTCAACGTTTCGGCTCCGGACGGCATCACCTTTGCAGTAGAGGGTCCGACCAAGCTCTCTGTCTCAGGCATCAATAAGCAGCAGGTCGGCGAGGTTGCTGCCAACATTCGCAAGCTGCGGAAGCCTGACCCGTACAAGGGCAAGGGCATCCGTTACGCCGGCGAAGTCATCCGCCGCAAGGTCGGAAAGGCTGGTAAGTAACCATGGCCATCGCCATTAACAAGAAGCGTACGAACAAGAGCAAGGCTGCTGGTCGCAGCCGTCGCCAGCTTCGTATCCGCAAGCGCATTTCCGGTACGGCTGTCCGCCCCCGCTTGGTGGTCAACCGCTCCGCACGCCACGTATTTGTCCAGGTTGTCGATGACACCATTGGCCAGACCGTAGCAAGCGCGTCCACCCTGGAAGCCGACCTCCGTGCATTCGACGGTGACAAGACTGCCAAGGCCAAGCGCGTTGGCGAGCTCGTTGCCGAACGTGCCAAGGCTGCCGGCGTCGAGGCTGTTGTGTTCGACCGTGGTGGTAACAAGTACCACGGCCGCATTGCAGCCGTCGCTGACGGTGCTCGCGAAGGTGGGCTGTCACTGTGACCGAAGCAAACAACGAAAAGGACACTGTGTCTGCAGATCAGAAGGCACCCGAGGCCGCAGCTGCTGAGACCACTGCCCCCGCCACCGACGATCGCCGTGGTGGCGCCCGTCGCGGTGAGCGTGGCGACCGTGGCCAGGGCCGTGGCGACCGCGGTGGCCGTGGCGGCCGCGATGGCGGCCGTGACGCCGAAAAGAACCAGTTCGTAGAGCGCGTTGTCACCATCAACCGCGTTTCCAAGGTCGTCAAGGGTGGTCGTCGCTTCAGCTTCACCGCACTCGTCGTCGTTGGTGACGGTAACGGCATGGTTGGCGTCGGCTACGGCAAGGCCAAGGAAGTTCCCGCAGCTATCGCCAAGGGCGTTGAAGAAGCCAAGAAGTCCTTCTTCCGCGTTCCGCGCGTTGGCAACACCATCCCGCACCGCGTGCAGGGTGAAGCTGCTGCAGGCGTCGTTATGCTGCGTCCGGCTTCCGCCGGTACCGGTGTTATCGCCGGTGGCCCGGTCCGTGCAGTACTGGAGTGCGTGGGCATCCACGACATCCTCTCCAAGTCGCTCGGTTCCTCCAACGCCATCAACATCGTTCACGCGACCGTTGATGCCCTGAAGCGCCTCGAAGAGCCGGCAGCTGTGGCAGCACGCCGCGGCCTGCCGCTGGACGAAGTTGCTCCTGCGGCACTGGTGAAGGCTCTCCTGGCTCCGAAGGCAGGTGTGTAGTCATGGCTAAGAACCTGGTTCCCTCCGACGCAAAGTTGGAAATCACCCAGATCAAGGGCGTCATTGGCGTCAAGCAGAACCAGCGCGAGACCCTGCGGTCCCTCGGCCTGAAGCGCATCGGACACAGCGTTGTCCGTACCGCCGACGCCGTGACCGTGGGCATGCTCAACACGGTTCCGCACCTCGTGAACGTTGAGGAGGCGAAGTAAATGGCAGAGAAGACTGCTGAACAGGGTCAGGCTGCTGAGAAGCAGAACGCCCTGAAGGTTCACCACCTGCGTCCCGCCCAGGGTGCCAAGACCGCCAAGACCCGTGTGGGTCGTGGCGAGGCATCCAAGGGTAAGACCGCCGGTCGCGGTACCAAGGGTACGAAGGCCCGCTACCAGGTAAAGGCTGGCTTTGCCGGCGGCCAGCTGCCGCTGCACATGCGCCTGCCCAAGCTGCGCGGCTTCAAGAACCCGTTCCGCGTTGAGTTCCAGGTTGTAAACCTGGACAAGCTCAACGAGCTGTTCCCCGAAGGTGGCGCAGTCACCGTGGAGAACCTGGTCGAAAAGGGCGCCGTTCGCAAGAACCAGCCCGTCAAGGTGCTGGGCACCGGCGACATCACCGTCAAGGTTGACGTCACGGTCCACGCATTCTCGGCCAGCGCCGCAGAAAAGATTGCTGCTGCAGGCGGAAGCACCACCGCCCTCTAGGGACGGTGGGGCGCGAGCCCGTAGTTGAACTCCCGGTGACCGGGGCCCCAGCCCTGGTCGCCGGGAGTTTTTTCATGCGCCCAACCGCTCCATTAGGCGCATTTGCGGTGCCTTCCGGCGCAGTTGCGCTGCCCCGGATTGTTCGCATGGCGCATACAACCGTTAGACTCGGTTGTTGGGATTCATAGATCCCCATCACACCACTCTTCTTCACACCACAGGAGGACGCTTGCTTAGCGCATTTGGCCGGGCCTTTCGCACGCCTGATCTGCGACGCAAGTTGTTGTTCACGCTGGGAATCATCACCATCTTCCGCTTGGGTGCCTTCATTCCCTCGCCTGGTGTGAACTACCAGAATGTCCAGCAATGCTTGCAGAACGGACAGACAGCAGGTGGGCTGTACCAGCTCGTGAACCTGTTCAGCGGCGGTGCTCTGCTGCAGGTGTCCATTTTCGCCCTCGGCATCATGCCGTACATTACGGCCAGCATTATCGTGCAGCTGCTCCGGGTGGTCATTCCCCGGTTCCAGGAGCTGTACGAAGAGGGCGCTTCGGGCCAGTCCAAGCTGACCCAGTACACCCGGTACCTCACCATCGCCCTGGGCCTCCTCAACGCCACCACCCTGGTGTCCCTGGCCCGCTCCGGCCAGCTCCTGCCCGGGTGTGCGCTGCCGATCATCCCGGATGAAAGCATCATCACCACCATCCTGATCATCATCACGCTCACGGCCGGCACCGGCCTGATCATGTGGATGGGCGAGCTCGTCACGGAGAAGGGCGTCGGCAACGGCATGTCCCTGCTGATCTTCACGTCGATCGCTGCGCAGTTCCCCACCTCCCTGGGCGCCATCTGGACCTCACAGGGCCCCGGAACGTTCTTCATCGTGCTGCTGATCGGACTCCTGACCGTTGCCCTGGTGGTGTTCGTTGAACAGTCCCAGCGCCGTGTCCCCGTGCAGTACGCCAAGCGGATGATCGGACGCCGGACCGTTGGTGGAACCAGCACCTACATCCCCATCAAAGTGAACATGGCCGGCGTTATCCCGGTGATCTTCGCTTCCTCCATGCTTTACCTGCCCGGCCTGATCTCACAGTTCAACCAGCCGAAGCAGGGCGAGCAGCTCCAGCCTTGGGTTGAATGGATCAACAACAACCTGACCCGCGGCGACCACCCGATCTACATGGCGCTCTACTTCGCCCTGATCGTGTTCTTTACCTACTTCTACGTAGCCATCACCTTCAACCCTGAAGAAGTGTCGGACAACATGAAGAAGTACGGCGGCTTCATTCCCGGTATCCGCGCCGGTAAACCGACCGCGGACTACCTGCAGTACGTGCTCTCACGGATCACGCTGCCCGGCGCCCTCTACCTGGGTTTTGTGGCACTGATCCCGCTGGTGGCACTGGTACTGATCAACGCGAACCAGAACTTCCCGTTCGGTGGCACCTCGATCCTGATCATGGTGGGCGTTGGGTTGGAGACCGTTAAGCAGATTGATGCGCAGCTACAACAACGTCACTACGAAGGGCTTTTGCGATGACGAGAATGCTGATTATTGGACCTCCCGGTTCCGGAAAAGGAACGCAGGCGGAGCGGATTTCGGAGCGCCTCGGCGTTGTGGCAATCTCCACCGGCGACATCTTCCGTGCCAATGTGAAAGGCGAAACGCCGCTTGGCATCGAGGCCAAGAAGTACATGGACAACGGGGACTTCGTTCCGGACAGCGTGACCAACAAGATGGTCCGCGATCGCCTCAGCGAGTCCGACGTCGAATCCGGCTTCCTGCTGGACGGCTACCCCCGCACCACCGCCCAGGTGGACTACCTTGACGAGATCCTCGCCAAGAACGAGGAAAAGCTCGACGTCGTCCTGCAGCTCACCGCGGACGATGAGGAACTGGTGCACCGCCTCCTGGGCCGGGCCAAGGAAACGGGCCGGAGCGACGACAACGAAGCCGTCATCCGCCACCGCCTTGACCTCTACCACGAGCAGACCGAAGCCGTGGTGGCGAAGTACGCCGAGCGCGGCATCCTCACCCAGGTGGACGGCATCGGCCCCATCGATGAAGTGACCGACCGCGTCATGCAGGCCATCAAGGCCGCACAGGCGGCCTGATTCCAGGCCACTGGTTATTTGAGGCTCCTCCCGGCACCCCGGGAGGAGCCTCAGCCATTTGAAAGGACACACCATGGCCTTCGGCCAGCCCCGCATCGAATTCAAGAACAACGCCCAGATGCGCACCATGCACGAGGCAGGCCTCGTCCTGAGCCGGGCACTGGACGCCGCCGTGGCTGCGGCCGCCCCCGGCGTGACCACCAAGCACCTGGATGACGTCTTCGCAGCGGTCCTCAGCGAAGCGGGCGCGAAGTCCAACTTCCTCGGCTACCACGGTTTCCCGGCCACCATCTGCACGTCTGTGAACGACGAAGTGGTGCACGGCATCCCCGGCGGCAGGGTCCTGCAGGACGGCGACATCATCTCCATCGACGGCGGCGCGATCGTCAACGGGTGGCACTCGGATTCGGCGCGGACCGTCATCGTGGGCACCGCAGACCCCGAGGACCAGCGCCTCTCCGACGTCACGCAGGCAGCGATGTGGCGCGGGATCGCGGCGCTGGCTTCCGGAACCCACGTGGGGGACATCGGCGCCGCCATCGATGACTACGTTTCGTCCGTGCCCGGCAAGCCGTTGGGCATCCTGGAGGACTACGTGGGGCACGGCATCGGCTCCGAGATGCACATGGCGCCGGATGTGCTGAACTACCGCACCAACCACCGCGGGCCCAAGATCAAGCCGGGCCTGTGCCTTGCCATCGAACCCATGCTGGTGCGCGGCGGCATCGAGACCGCCGTGCTCGAGGATGACTGGACCGTTGTGACCACGGACGGCAAGCGCTCCTGCCAGTGGGAGCACTCGGTGGCCGTCCACGAGAAGGGGATCTGGGTGCTTTCAGCGCCCGACGGCGGTGCGGAGCACCTCGTGCCGCTCGGCGTCACCCCGGTGCCGATTCCGTAGCCCATCCAAGTAGCAGTAAGTGCCGTTTTGACGCCTCAAAACGGCACTCACTGCTACTCAGTTGGGGGAACGTCCGGTTCCCACCGGAGCAGGTCGCCCGGCTGGCACTCCAGGACCTCGCAGAGCGCTTCCAGGGTGGTGAACCGGACTGCCTTTGCCCGGCCGTTCTTGAGTACTGCCAGGTTGGCTGGCGTGATGCCCACACGTTCGGCCAGGGTCCCTACCGACATCTTGCGTTTGGCCAGGACAACGTCGATGTCCACGATGATAGGCATCAAATGACCTCGTCGAGCTCGGTGCGCAGGTATGCGGCCTCGGCATCCCGTGCCACCGCCCGGGCCAGCAGCGTCCGCAGCACCAGCACGATGAGTGCCACGCCGGCCACCAGCAGGGCCGCACCGCAGACCAGAAGGACGACGCCGGGCGCAACGTCCCCCGGTGCCAGCAGGACTGCCAGCCCGAAGACCAGTGCGGAGGCGGCGGAGATGGCACCGAAGATCACGTCAACGTACCGGAACGCCCCCTGCGAAAAAACCGTCCCGCGGCGCACCATGGTCAGCAGCCGCCAGACACACACCGCTGTGATCTGCACGCAGGCAATGCCCAGCACAACAATCACCAGGAAGGCCGCACGCGCGGCGTCAGGGGCACCGGCCTCCCGCAAATCGGTGGACAACAGCGGCACCATCCGCACCTGAACGAACAGTGAACCTGCCAGGACTGCAGTGATGACCACACGCAGGGCAAGGACCGTCATTTTTCCCATTGCATCTCCTATATCGAATAACAATGGAATACTATCGAAAATCGATAGCGTAAGCAACGGCCTTGCCCTGCTCCCGATGAGCCGAAGCGCTATGCCTTCAGCTTGGGCTTGACGTCCTTGGTGTACAGGCCCTCAAGGGTGGACTTCAGCTCTGTCATGGTGGCTTTGACATCGGCCTGCTGGGTGAGGATCTTCGCGGCTGCCTTGGCCATCTCCTGGTCCGCGCCGGGCAGGAACGCACGGGCGTTGTCCTGGACGCGGGTGACGGAGAGCTGGTCCATGGCGGTCTTGATCTGCGGCGTCTTGGCCAGCACCGCAGTCATGTCCGCTGATGTTCGCGTGGGCATGTAGCCGGTGGCGGCGGAGAACTCTGCGGTGTTCTCGGGCTCAGTGACGAACTGGAGGAACATCGCAGCAGCGAGCTGTTCTTCGCGGGTTACGCCGCTGGGGATGCCCAGGCCGGCCCCGCCGGTGGGGCAGACCCCGCTCTTGGCCTTGGAACCGCCTGGCAGGAAACCGACGCCCACATTGAAGGAGGCAGATTTCAGGATGCCGATGAGCGAACCCGTGGAGGACAGGGTGGCCGAAGCCAGCCCCGCGGCGAAGTCGTCAGCGGACTCCTTCGAGGAGACCCCGGCCCAGCTGTCCTTGTAAACGGAGTCCTGCACCGCCTGGAGCGCCGCCACGGATTCGGGTGAGTCGCACGCGATGTCCCAGTCCTTGGACCAGCCGCCGCCTTCTCCCCACAAGTTGTTCTGCAGCGTCCAGCCCGCGTATCCGGCAAGTGCGGGATGCATGAACGCGTACTGGGCTCCGGTGGCTGCCTTGAGCTTCGGCGCCCACTCGGCGAATTCCTGCCAGGTGGCGGGCGCACGGTCCGGAAGCCCGGCAGCGGCGAAGTGGTCCTTGTTGTAGTAGAACAGCGGGGTGGAACGGCCGTATGGGAGCGCCCACTGCTGGCCGTCGTACTTGTAGTCGTCCACCAATGATGTGCGGAAATCGTCCAGCTTGACGTCCAACTGCTTGATGAGGGCGTCCAGCGGGATGATGCTTTCGTTCAGGTAGTAGCGGAACCACCACACGTCGGAGAGGACCACCAGCGCGGGGAGGCCCGACTTGGCGGCCTGCGCGGTCTGGAACTTCTGGGCAATCTCTTCATAGTTCGCGCCGGCAGTGACCAGGTTGACCTTGATGTCCGGGTGCTTGGCCTGGAACTTCGCGATGATGCTTTTCTCGACGTCCTGCGACTTGCCGGGGTGGTTGGACCAGAAGTCGAATGACGCGGCGGGCTTCACGCCGTCGAAGTCAAGTGCCGCGGTAGTCGGTTCGGAGCCCGTCGAGGTGGAGGGGCCGCCGCAGGCGGTGAGGGCGGCGGCGCCTGCCCCGGCACCGGCCAGGGAGAGGAAGAGCCGCCGGTCCACCGGGGAGGTGAAGATGTTGAGTGCCAAGGTGGTGCCTTTCTGTGGTGCCGGGTGGGTGCTGCGGGCGCAGCCCATCAGCCGGCTTGATGCGGAGGAGGAAAGAGCAGGGGCCGACGCCGGATGGCCGGCAGGGTCAGCCGGTGACGCTGCCCTGCGTCAGGCCGGCGACGATGTAGCGCTGCAGCATGGCGAAAACCACGAGGATGGGCAGGATGACCAGCACGGCGCCGGCCATCATGATGCCCCAGCCCGCGCCGTTGCCTTCGGAGTTCTGCAGCAGGGTGAGGCCCACGGGCAGGGTCATGCTTTCGGGCTTGTCGGTGATGATCAGCGGCCAGATGTATTCATTCCACTCACTGACCACAGTCACCAGGGCCACTGTGGCAATCGAGGGCAGGGACACCGGGGCCACCACCTGCCACAGCCGCCGCCAGTGGCCGGCGCCGTCGATCTCGGCCGCCTCGAGGATGGACGCGGGCAGTGTGAGGAAGTGCTGGCGCAGCAGGAAAGTCCCGAACGCGGTGCCGAGGCCGGGAAGGATGATACCCCACAGGGTGTTCTTCCCGCCCATCCCGGCGATCAGGATGTAGTTGGGCAGGATGGACACCTGCGCGGGAACCATAAGGGCCACCAGGATGAGCACGAAAATCAGCTTCTTGAACGGAAACCGGACGAACACCAACGCGTAGGCCGTAAGAATGGCGAGTAGTACCTTGATGCTGGAGCCCACCACGGTGACCACCGTGCTGTTGAGGAAGAACTGTCCGAAAGGGACGGTGGTCATGGCTACCGCGTAGTTGTCCAGGTTGAGGCCTTCGGGCAAGACCTTGAGGTCCAGGGTGACGATCTCCCCGGGCTGCTTGAACGAGCTGAGGGCCATCCACAGCAGTGGGAGGAACACCACCAGGACTGCGGCTGCGAGCGGCAGGTATCCGGTGAGCAGTGTGGCGGCGAGGTTTTGCCGGCTGAAGGCACGCGCACGGGGCGGGGTGCCGCCGTCGTGCGCCTGGCGTGTCTCGCCGGCGGCAGGTGCCGTGGGCGCGGTCATGAATAGTGCACTTTCTTTTCGACAAAGCGGAGCTGCAGCACGGTGATGACCAGGAGGATCACGAAAAGCACCACGGAGATCGCTGCCGAGTAGCCGGCGCGGTTGTAGGCGCCAAACGCCTGCAGGTAGGCCTCGTAGATCAGCGTGCTGGTGCCGGAGCCCAGCGGCGTCATGATGCGGATGAGGTCGAATGCCTGGAGCGAGCTCAGCATGGTGGTGATGAGCAGGAAGAACGTGGTGGGGGACAGCAGGGGAATGGAGATGCTGGCAAAGCACCGGAAGCGCCCGGCGCCGTCCAGTGAAGCCGCCTCCAGGACGTCCTTGGGCAGCGACTGCAGCCCCGCGAGGAACACCACGGCGCAATAGCCCAGGTTCTTCCACACGTAGACGAGGATCACCATGGCCAGGGAGAGCTGGGGATCGTTGATCCACTGCGGGCTCTGCTGGCCCAGCCCGCGGAGGATCCAGGAGAGGACGCCGTAGCCGGGGTCGAAAATAAACAGCCACACGAGGCCCACGCCCACGCCGGAGAGCACGTACGGGGCGAAGACGGCGGCCCGGGCGAACGTGGTGCCGCGCACCTTGCTGTTCAGGGCCAAGGCCACCAGCAGCCCCAGGACCATCGAGCCGCCCACGGTAGTGGCGGTGAAGAGCGCAGTGGTGCCGAGCACCTTTCCGGCGTCCGCGCTGGTGAAGAACGTCAGGTAGTTCTCCAGGCCGACGACGGTGGCGGACGCAGAGCCCAGCGTCCAGTTCAGCGTGGAGTAGTAGATGTTATTGATCAGCGGCAGGTACGTGAAAGTGCCGATCAGCAGCAGGTTGGGGAGCGCGAGGGCCAGGAAGACGAAGAAGTCCCGGCGGGACCTGGCGGACCAGCGGCGGCGGGGAACGGAGCCGGAAAGGCCGGCCGGCGGTTCGGCGGGCAGGTCGGTCCTGGACCCGGCGAGGGAAGTAGTCATGGGTCTCTTCTGGAATGGGGTGCCTGGAAGCAGGCGCACGGTCAGGAAGTCGACTCTCACTCCACCACACGGCCATCGGCGGGAAGCCCGAAAAGCGGCTCGGGCACGAACTGTTGGCCGAGCCTTCCGTTGCCGTTTCCATACTGTTTGCGCAGGTGAAGGGGCAGAATTGGGCTCATGGGATCTTTGACGGATGTGCCCGGTATCCGGGTAGGCCATGTCCAGAAAGTCGGTGAAGGCTGGCTGACGGGAGTGACGGTGGTCCTGCCGCCGCGCGGGACGGTGGGGTCGGTGGATGTCCAGGGCGGCGGCCCGGCCACCCACGAGACCGACGCCCTGGACCCCACCACCCTGGTCCGGCAGGTGGATGCGGTGGTGCTGACCGGAGGCAGCGCCTACGGCCTGGCTTCCGCTGCCGGGGCGCAGCGCTGGTGCGAGGAGGATGGCTGCGGCTTCGCCGTTCCCGGGGGAGTGGTGCCCATCGTCCCGGCCGCCGCGATCTTCGACCTGGGCAGGGGAGGCGACTTTTCGGCGCGTCCGACGCCGGACATGGGCTACGCGGCGGCGGTGGCCGCTGCGGCACAGCCGGAAGGGCACGGCGTCGAACGCGGCAATGTTGGAGCCGGCACCGGAGCACTCATCGGCAGGGGACAGTTCAAGGGCGGCGTGGGCGCGGCTTCGGTCACGCTGGAGAACGGCGTGGTGGTCGGGGCACTGGCCATAGTCAACGCCCTCGGGCTCCCGTTTGGCACGACGAGCACGCCGAGGGCTTCGGATGGCGGGTCGGAATCCAGCCACGGCGCCCCGCTCAACACCACCCTCATCGTGGTCGCCACCAACGCCCTGCTCGATGTGGCGGAATGCAAGCGGACAGCTGCCGCGTCCCATGCCGGGATCGCGCGGGCCCTTAATCCTTCGCACACACTGGCCGACGGGGACACGGTGTTTTGCCTCGCAACCGGAGCCGCGGCCCTGGACCGCTCGGACGAAGCCGCCCGGCAGCTGAGCCTTGTGACCCTGCAAACTGCGGCAGCCGACGTCGTACGCCTGGCCATCCTGGACGGTGTGGCAAGCGCGGAACCGGTCAGTACCCCGGCGGGCCACTATGGTGCGTACGACGGGCAGATGCGCTAGCATGGCTGGATTTAACTTTCGCTGCCAAATGGCGTAGTGTTGCTTGTTGGTTGTCTGGACTGCCACGCCCTTTTGGGCCCGCTGATGACAATCGATCCAACAAAAACGTTCGTGGCCATGCCCGGTGCAATCCGGCAGGGCTGCGGCAACAACAGTTAGCGGAGGGTATGGCCAAGAAGGACGGGGTCATTGAGATCGAAGGCGTTGTGACCGAGGCGCTGCCTAACGCGATGTTTCGCGTTGAGCTCACCAACAAGCACATCGTTCTGGCACACATCTCTGGAAAGATGCGTCAGCACTACATCAGGATCCTCCCGGAGGACCGCGTAGTGGTGGAGCTGAGCCCGTACGACCTCACCCGTGGTCGTATCGTCTACCGCTACAAGTAAATTGCTGGGCGGCTTCAGTGCGAACTGAACGCCGCTCCAGTTGACCACTGCCACACGCAAAGGAATGCCATGAAGGTCAAGCCGAGCGTCAAGCAGATCTGCGAAAAGTGCAAAGTGATCCGCCGTAACGGCCGGGTCATGGTGATCTGCGAGAACCCGCGCCACAAGCAGCGCCAGGGCTAATTTCCTTCCCTGAAGGAAACCCTGGGTTGCTAACCCACGCAAGTAAATAAAGGCAGCACAAGCTGATCTGGAACATGAGCTCTAACGAGTCCGGACAGCTAACCCCCGGTCGGAGGCTGGGGCCGTACGTAATGTGCGGGTGTACTGCCTACGACCTCCGGTTTATTCAAGGAGTACCGCCACTATGGCTCGTCTCGCTGGCGTAGACATTCCCCGCGAAAAGCGGCTGGAAATTGCGCTTACTTACATCTACGGCGTGGGTAAGACCCGTGCACACGAAACCCTGGCTGCCACTGGCATCAGCGCTGACGTCCGCGTCAAGGACCTGACTGATGCCCAGCTGGTTGAGCTGCGTGACTACATCGAAGGCAACTACAAGGTTGAGGGTGACCTTCGCCGCGAAGTAGCAGCTGACATCCGCCGCAAGGTTGAAATCGGCAGCTACGAAGGCCTGCGCCACCGCAAGGGCCTGCCCGTACGCGGTCAGCGTACGAAGACCAACGCCCGTACCCGCAAGGGCCCGAAGCGTACCGTCGCCGGCAAGAAGAAGGCCCGTTAAAATCCCCGTCGGGATTAACGGAGCTTTCCCCAATAACTTTCTGTAGGAGAAGAAATGCCCCCAAAGACTCGTGGCGCCGTCCGCAAGCCGCGTAAGAAGGACAAGAAGAATATCGCGCTCGGCCAGGCGCACATCAAGAGCACCTTTAACAACACCATCGTTTCCATCACGGATCCGACCGGCGCTGTTATTTCCTGGGCTTCCTCTGGTGAGGTTGGCTTCAAGGGCTCGCGTAAGTCCACCCCGTTCGCTGCCCAGATGGCTGCCGAAGCCGCCGCAAAGCGTGCGCAGGAGCACGGCATGCGCAAGGTAGACGTTTTCGTCAAGGGACCGGGTTCCGGACGCGAAACCGCAATCCGTTCGCTGCAGGCCGCAGGCCTCGAGGTTGGCTCCATCCAGGACGTCACCCCCGCAGCGCACAACGGCTGCCGCCCGCCGAAGCGCCGCCGCGTCTAAGTCTTTCTGCAGCAGAGCTTGCCCGGACCAGCAATGGGCCGGGCAAGCCCAGCGCGTTAAGTCTCAGACCGAATTTCCACCACCTGTGTTGCGTCATATAGCGGATGCTCGCCGAAAGGAAACCTAAGTGCTCATTGCACAGCGCCCCACCCTCTCCGAAGAGGTAGTCTCCGAAAACCGTTCGCGTTTCATCATCGAACCGCTGGAACCGGGCTTCGGCTACACCCTCGGCAACTCCCTCCGCCGTACCCTGCTCTCCTCCATCCCCGGTGCCGCTGTAACCAGCATCCGGATCGATGGCGTGCTGCACGAGTTCACCACGGTTCCGGGTGTCAAGGAAGATGTCACTGAGATCATCCTGAACATCAAGAGCCTGTCGGTTTCCTCCGAGCACGACGAGCCTGTTGTGGCTTACCTGCGCAAGCAGGGCCCCGGAGTCGTCACCGCCGCGGACATCGCTCCGCCGGCCGGCGTCGAATTCCACAACCCGGATCTGCACATTGCCACGCTGAACTCGAAGGGCAAGTTCGAACTCGAACTGACCATCGAGCGCGGCCGCGGCTACGTTTCGGCAGCTCAGAACAAGTCCGGCGACGCAGAGATCGGCCGTATCCCGGTCGACTCCATCTACTCGCCGGTACTGAAGGTTACTTTCCGCGTGGAAGCAACCCGTGTTGAGCAGCGCACCGACTTCGACAAGCTGATTGTCGACGTCGAGACCAAGCAGGCCATCGCCCCGCGCGATGCTGTTGCTTCCGCAGGTACCACCCTGGTGGAACTGTTCGGTCTGGCCCGTGAGCTGAACACCGCAGCTGAAGGTATCGAGATCGGCCCGTCGCCCACCGACGCTGCACTTGCAGCTGACATGGCACTGCCGATCGAGGATCTGGACCTCACCGTCCGTTCCTACAACTGCCTCAAGCGTGAGGGCATCCACACCGTGGGTGAACTCGTTGCCCGCTCCGAGGCTGACCTGATGGACATCCGTAACTTCGGTGCGAAGTCCATTGACGAGGTCAAGGCAAAGCTGGTTGAACTGGGCCTGTCCCTCAAGGACTCGCCTCCCGGTTTTGACCTCGCAGCACGCGCCGCAGCAATCGAAGAGGACGACGCCGCCTTCGGCGACGACGAACTCTAAACCAGACCTTGGCCGGCGGGCAGCACCACGGTGTGCCGCCCAACGGCTTCCACATGAGGAGAAACAATTATGCCTACCCCCACTAAGGGTCCGCGCCTCGGCGGCGGCCCGGCTCACGAGCGCCTCATGCTCGCGAACCTGGCAGCAGCACTGTTCGAGCACAAGCGGATCACCACCACGGTGACCAAGGCCAAGCGCCTGAAGCCGTACGCAGAGCGCCTGGTCACCTTCGCCAAGCGCGGCGACCTCGCTTCCCGCCGCCGGGTTCTCGGCCTGATCAGCAACAAGGGCGTCGTCCACGAGCTGTTCACCGACATCGCCCAGGCAGTGGAAAACCGCGACGGCGGCTACACCCGCATCACCAAGATCGGCAACCGCAAGGGCGACAACGCTCCCATGGCTGTCATCGAACTGGTTCTCGAGCCGGTTTCCGCCAAGCAGGCTGTCGTAGCCGAGGCTACCCAGGCTGCTGCCAAGGCTGCTCCGGCCGCCGAGGAAGCTCCCGCTGAAGAGGCTCCGGCCGCTGAGGAAGCTGCTGCAACCGAAGAAGCACCTGCTGCTCCTTCTGCTGACGCCGACGAAGCTGCAACCGAAGAGGCTCCGGCCGCTGAGGAAGCTGCCGAGGCTCCTGCAGCCGAGGAGAAGGACGCGAAGTAATTCGCTGATTCTCTTCGCATAGACTTAGGTCTGTGAACCACCAAGAACCCGCGGCCCCCGTTTCAGGGGGCGGCGGGTTTTTGCGTATCCGGGTAGACCTGTCGTACGACGGCGGACCCTTCAGCGGGTGGGCCCTCCAGCCGGGACGCCGCACGGTCCAGGGCGCGCTCGAAGAGGCCCTTGAACTGCTGGTCCGGCGACCCGTTCGGGTGACCGTCGCCGGCCGGACCGATGCCGGCGTGCACGCCCGTGGCCAGGTGGTGCACCTGGACCTCGCGGACAGCGAGTGGGACGGGATGGCCCGGGGGCAGGAACTCGATCCCGCCGTTGCGATGACGCGCAGGCTTCGCGGAGCATTGAACCGCGTGTTGGGAGACCTGACTGGCGCAGTCCAGGTCCGGGGTATCACACCGGCACCTGACGGTTTTGATGCGCGATTCTCCGCACTGTGGCGACGCTACAGCTACCGGATCGCTGACGGCCCGGCGCTGTGGGACCCGCTGGAGCGCGCATTCACGCTGTGGCACAAGAGTCCGCTGGATGTGGAGTTGCTTAATGAGGGCGCCTCCAAGCTTCTGGGGCTGCAGAACTTCCTGTCGTTCTGCAAGCCGCGGGAGGGCGCCACCACCATCAGGGAACTGCAGCGCTTCGAATTTGCCCGCAGTGAAGACGGTGCCATCGTGGCCACGGTGCAGGCCGACGCCTTTTGCCACAACATGGTGCGGGCCCTGATCGGGTCGGCCCTGTATGTGGGGGAGGGGGCCGTGGAACCTGGATGGCTGTACGAACGACTGCTGGCACAGAAGCGCGACGCCAAGTCTGTCCTGGCCGCCCCGCACCCGTTGGTGTTCGAGGAAGTGGCCTACCCGTCAGCCAGTGAACTGCTGTCCCGTGCCGAACTCACCCGGGCACGGCGGGAACACTAAACTGCCGGTTCGTGGAACGCGGCCGCGACAGTGGGGTAGCACTAAGGGCCTGACCGTGGTCAAGGCACGCAAAAGGACCCCCTCGGTTCTGGGTGCCGAGGGGGTCCGGTCTTTGAGGCGCGGGGGGCGCGGGGTAGAAGGTGCTTCCTAAGGGATGCCCAGCGCAGCCTTGACGCCGGTTGTCAGATTGGTAAAGGAATCGTTGACGGCAAGTCCCAGCGCACCCACTCCGGCCACTATGACGATGGCAATGAAGCCGACGGTAATGCCGTATTCCGTAGCGGTCGCACCGAGCTCGTCACTCTGGAATCGACCTGCCAAAGTTCGGATGCAGAGTGCAAGACGAGTCAGATAGTTCACGGCACGTCCTAGGAGAATGCCGCGATGATGTTCATGACTGCGGGTCCCAGCAGAATAATGAACAGGGTCGGGAAAATGAAGAAGATCAGCGGAAAGAGGATCTTTACTGGGATCTTCATGGCGTGTTCTTCGGCTCGTTGGCGCCGTTTGAGCCGCATCTCATGCGCCTGCACCTTGAGGACCTTGGCGATAGCGATGCCGTACGCGTCAGCCTGCACGATGGCCCGGATGAATGAGCGAAGGTCCGGAACATCGACCCGGTCCGACATGGCAAGGTAGGCCTCTTTCCGGGAGCGTCCTACCTGCATGTCCTGAAGGGTTCGCGTCATTTCATCAGCCAATGGGCCTGCGCCGTTTTGGGCTGTCCGTGCCATAGCGGCCTCGAAACCGAGTCCCGCCTGGACAGAGATCAGCATCTGGTCCAAAGTGTTCGGCAGTTCCTGCCGGATCTTCGCCCGCCTTTTCTCCGCAGTGCTGCGTATCAGGAGGTCGGGGGCGAAGTAGCCGAACGCAACCGCTCCGAGGAAGACGGCGAAACGCGATGGCTCCGGATTAGCGAGGAAATTGAAGATACCCAGCGTGGCACCGCCAAGCGCCAGGAGCGGCTTGACCATCAGCAGGCGCTCAAGGGGCCACTCCTTGGGGCGACCCATCGCGGCCAGCTGCTTGTCCAGCCAGGCAACATACCCAGCCGGGGTGATCTTGCGGGTGAGAGCAGCGAGCTCTGCGGACAGATTCTGCGGGGCGGCATTTCTTGCCCGCTGTCCCAGGTTTGCCTGGATGTTGCGGATGGCGACTCTGTCGGTTGCCGCGACCGACCAGACCAGGTAAGTGATGGGCAGGACGATAGCGAGAATCGCACCTAAAGCCAATGGTGACATGACCGGCCTCCTAGAACTTGGGTTTGATCAGTCGGCTGAGCCAGAAACCGCCGGCTGTGAGCATGATTGCTGCAGCCCCGAGCATCAGGAATCCGGGGACCGTGCTGGTGAAGGTTTTCGCATACTGCCCATTGATGAAGATCAGGGCGAAGAAGAGGACCACCGGAAGTCCCATGAGGACTGCGGCGGACATCTTTCCTTCGGCGCTGAGGGCCTTGACCTGGCGCCGGATCTGGTTCCGGTCGCGGATTGTCTCACCTACGTGATCGAGGACTTCTGCAAGGTCGCCGCCCACTTCACGGTGGATCTCGATAGCTTGGGAGATCCAAGCGAAGTCTTCGCTCCTGGTGCGGACAGCAACGTCAGTCATGGATGCGTTGAGGTCACGGCCGATACGGGTCTCATTGACGATCCTTGCGAGCTCCTCGGACATCGGGGCGTCCGACTCCCGGGCCGAAGCATCGATCGCCCGAAGCAACGAGTGCCCGGCACGCATGCTGCCCGTCAGCATTTGAAGCGTGTCCGGAAGTTGTTCGTCAAACCGGCTTCTCCGCTTGGACTCAAGAACGGAGAGGAACCCCAGCATGCCAACTGGCACCACCGCGATCATGAGCGCCCCAAAGAAGAAGCCGCCAAGAAGGAAACCAAAGACGCTGCCTGCCAGAGTACCGGCGCCCATCATGAGCAGGAAGTTGGCGGGCTGGGTTTTGAGACCCGCCCGTTCCAGCTTTTCCCGGCTGATGATGAAATCATCTTTTCCTTTGAGCTGCTTGTTGATGGCGCCGACAGCGGAGTCGGTCAGCACCGTCAGCCTGGAGGAGGCAACCGGGACGTCCGGGCGTCGGCGGGACAAGGGAATGGCATTGCCCGGTTTGAGGACAACAGCAAAAAGAAGGATGACTGCAGCGAATATGGCAGCAACGCCGAGAACGGCGATTGTTGCGGGTATCTCTGGCTCCATTACCTGCCCCTGACTGTGTGTGCACCGAAGACGGCAGGGGAGATCCTGATGCCAAGTTCTTCGAACCGGTCCGTAAACCGAGGCCTGACGCCAGTGGGTACAGGCTTTCCGAGGAATTTGCCGTTAGCGTCGATTCCTGCCGAGTAGTCAAAGACGAAGGCATCCTGGAGGGTGACAATGTCACCTTCCATACCCTGAACCTCCGTAATGTGTGTAACCCTGCGGGTTCCATCTCGGAGCCTTGAGATATGGACGATGAGGTTCACGGCCGAAGCGATCTGCTCGCGAATGGCGCGAAGCGGCAGGTCCATGCCCGCCATCAGGACAAGTGTCTCCAGGCGGGCCACGGCGTCTCGGGGCGAATTAGCGTGCACTGTTGAGATCGAGCCGTCGTGGCCGGTGTTCATGGCTTGCAGCATGTCCAGGGACTCTCCGCCTCGGACCTCGCCGACGACGATGCGGTCGGGCCGCATGCGTAGGGAGTTGCGGACCAGATCGCGGATGGACACTTCGCCTCGTCCCTCGATGTTTGCCGGCCGGCTTTCCAACCGGACAACGTGGTCCTGCTGGAGCTGGAGTTCCACAGCGTCCTCGATCGTCACGATTCGGTCCGTGGCGGGGATGAAGGACGACAGCACATTCAGCATGGTCGTCTTTCCTGTGCCGGTACCGCCGGAGACGATGATGTTCATGCGGGCCTGGACACAGGCCTGGAGCAACTCGGCCATCTCCGGGGAGAGGCTGCCGAACTCGATTAGCTTCTGTACCGTCAGCGCCTCGCGACCGAACTTACGGATGGTCAGCGATGCCCCGTTCACGGCTAAGGGAGGGATAATGGCGTTGACTCGTGAGCCGTCCGCCAGGCGGGCATCCACCAGTGGTGACGACTCGTCAATCCTTCTGCCGATCCGCGTGACGATCCTTTCGATGACCTTTCGCAGGGACTCCTCGTTGGCGAATTTCGTATCCGTCAGGAAGAGGTGGCCATTACGTTCGACGTAGATCTGGTCTGCACGATTCACCATAATTTCCGTTACAGAGGGGTCATCCAAGTACCGTTGCATTGGGCCGTGGCCAAGGACATCGTCAATAATTTCCCGAGTCAGTCGCTGCCGTTCGCCCTGCGTGAGCGGGACTTGTTCCTCGTCAACGACAGCTTTCAGTTCGTCCTTGACGAATTGGTGCAGCTCGGCTTCATCCAACGTTGAATCGGTGATCCGGGAACCAAGCCGTTCGTAGAGGGCTTGGCTTGCACGGTCTTTGAGCCCGGTGAGCGCTTCACTCGAGCTGCCGGCAGTCACCTCGATGGCTGTAGGAACGAGGGCCTGCTCAGCCGCTTGGGCTTGCTGTATGGCGCCCAAGGTGGCGGGACCCGCACTCGGCATGGGACTCTGATCGGGCGAGCTTGCCACTTCGTCGCCCCGGATCTTTGCAATTCGGTTCGAGAGATTCATTGCACTACCGCCCTTCTATGAAGCTTCTTGCGGGGGCCTTCCCAATTCGGTTTGAAACGCTCAACCAGCTGCCGGAGCCCCTTTGCCACTGCATCGCGGCTGCCATCCTGGAGCAGGGGAACACCTTTATTTGTTGAGAATGGGACGGCCCGGGAACGTGGCAGGACCACGTCCACGGGAGCCCCTATCGTTGCCTCCACGTCCTGGACAGTCAGCCCGGTCTTTCGGTCAGCCATGTTCAGCACTACGTGCCGATTGTCAGGGAGAAGGTCGAGCTCTGAAAGGATCTGGAAGCCTGTCCGGAGGCCGCGGATACTCGGGATGTCCATGCCGCAAACCCATACGGCGTCCGTCGCCTGCTCCAGCGTCGCCAGGACGTGCTCGCCTAATCCGGGGGCGGTGTCAACCACCACGTACTGAAACTCAGTCCGCAGTTGCTGGAGGAGACGGCTGACGTGTTCTCCTGAAATCCTGTCCATGTCGATAGGGTTGCGAGGTGCGCATAAGGCGTAGATGTTGCCACGGTGCAGCGACAAGTACGTCTTGAGCACCATGGCGTCCTGGCTCGCTGCGCCCACCACTGCCTCTGAGATCGTAAATTCTGGTTCGATCATCAATCCGCTGGCGACGTCACCGAACTGCAAATCCAAGTCGACCAAGACGACGCTCATCGGCGCAATTTGTCCGAGACCGATGGCCAGGTTACTTGCAACTGTTGTCTTGCCGACGCCTCCCTTCGGTGACATGACGGCAACGATCCGGCCGCCTTCTGCCGCTGGGCGTTCAGCCGTGTTCGGTGCAAGCCCTCGCCGCCTGCCGGCCGCTGCCAGGCTCGCCCGCTCCACGAGCGCACGGATCTGCTCGGTCTCGGCCGCAGGCGGAAGAATGTCGCGTATGCCGGACCGCATTGCACTCAGGGCAAGTTCGCCGTCGTCCTCCGCCACGAGGACGATGCTGATTTCTGGGAATTGCAGATCGAGTATTGCAGCGAATTTGAGCGCTTCTTCGCGTGGCAGGCCAGCCCCCAGTATGAGAACTTCGGGTGGTTCACCAACTTGCTGTCGGAGGATGTCTTCCGGGGACTCCGGCAGGTAGTTGGCCTGAAAGGACTGCAGTGATCCGCTGAGAGGTGCTATCGACGCACGAACTGTACGTTCGTATTCAGGAGAAGCCGTAATGAGGATGAAGCGGCTCATCGGAACACCTTGGTCTGGTTCACCACTCCGTTGGTTCCCTCTGTGGCACCTGCCGGTTCTTTGGAGAGATAGATCTTCCCGAACTCTGCCGCGTATACGAGCTTTTCCGCGTCGACGGCGTCCCGTGCAAGCGTGATCAGGTAGGAATCGCTGGATGCCGGCTTGCTGCCTTCGGTGTTCAGGGCACCTGTAGAGCTTGCCTGTGTTGCTTCACCTTGTGTCTGGACGGCTTGCCCGGAGCTGAATTGAACTGCCGTGACAAGTACCTTGTGGAAGGTCAACTGGGTGCCGTTACCGGCACCGGCAGAGTCTCCCAGGGAGATGAACACACCAACCGTGTCGCCCGCCTGAACCGAACCGCCCACCACGCGGTCAATGCCAAGCCGGACCGAAATTTCCTGGAGACCTGCCGGAACATCAACCCTTGCCGGGCCGATAAAGGTGCTTGCATCGACGAGGCGGCTGCTCAACAGTTGCTCGCCGGGTACCAGACCAACGGCGGTCACTTTAGAACCAACTGAGCCGAGATCCTCGACGGCGTCCGCTGCAATCGCAGTCCGCGGGACTGCCTTGGTGGTGAGGTACTGGCTGAGCTGACTTGCCGGCGTTCCTGCGGGAACGTTCTGCTTAACGACCAGGACGTCTTCCGTTTCCGTGTTGGCAAGTGCGCGACGGTCCGCGCCTTGAACGTAATTGAAGAGGAGGACTGTGCCTATAACCGCTACGACCAGCGCGGCAATGCCTCCCAGTAGGCGTGCTTTCATTGCTTTCCCCTTAGGTTCTTACTTGACCAGGTGTGGCGGCAGATCAGCGCCGCCGCCGTCATAGCCGCCGCCACCGTATTTGGCAGGATCAGCGACCCATTCGACGAATTTGCCTCGTACGCCGCGTTTGCTGCCACCGAGACCAGTGAGGTCGCCGCCCTCAGCTCCGGGGAAGCTGTATCCCAGGAGAAGGAAAGCGGCATAACCCTTGATGTAGTACTTCCCGCCAGCGCCAGTGCCTGTTGCGGGGGTGAACACTGGAAAGAGAACGACTTTGTTTAGATATGTAGGTATGAGGGGCTTGCATTCTGAGGGAATGCTCAAGCCGGTATTCGTCTTGGCGTAAGGATCAATGAGACCGGCCGTTGTCGTATCGTCCGGATAGACTGTTGCCTGGCACTTGCCGGGATCGGGCATCAGCCATTCGAATCCACCAGGAATCGCGGCCCCCGAAGGGCTGTCACTGACGCAAGTTTCGCTGCCGTGAGTAAGAATGGTGTGAACCGTTCCATTTACGTCGAACTGGCACGGCGCAAAGGTGATAGGCAAAGTGGCCGGCCCCGACCCTGGAGAACCCCAGGCAGCCGTAGCCGATGCTCCCACAGAAACTGGGCCAGCATTCAGTGCCGACGCAAACATCTTGTTCAAGAAGCTGGACGTTCCATTTTTAGTCGTTGTCCGAACGGTTACTTCTCCTGGAACACTCAGGTTCACGCTTGCATTGCTTGCATTGTCATTGGAGTTGCCGTTAGCAAGTGGTCCGGCGAGCCCGGAGTTACATGGACCAGGCTGGCAGCTGCGTGCCACTGCAAGAGCACCTGCGTCAGCCCCGTTCTGAAGTTGCGCACGCTCGGCGTAGATTTGGCCGACATCGACTGCGAGGGCTCCGGCTCCGATCAAGACCAACATCAACACTGCCACCGTAACGCCGGCCGCGCCCTTCTCACTCGACCCGGATTTTTTCCAGTTCTTAGCTACCCGCCACATTGCATGGACCCCTTGCCTTTGAGCACCAAGGAGGAACCGAAGAAACCGGTCAGTGACGAGCCTGTATATGTGACCGTTACTGCGGCATTAGGCGTAGGGGTCGTTGTCGGACAGGAGGCTGCCGAGTAGTCGAATGACAATAGAGCGGTATTTATTGATGGAGCACCCGCTTTTCCTGCGGCAGTAGCTTTGGCGGTGTCCTTGGTGATGGCTACCGTGCGTGCTGCTTCTCGCGAAGCCTGGGTCACGGAGACTTGGATGTTGTAGGCGTTTGAGAACTCTACGATGGCCACGATCAAAGCAATCAGGATCGGAGCGACCAGGGCGAACTCCACCGCCACCGCACCGCATTCGCCGTTGCGCTGATTTTTTGGGCTGCGTTTCAAGTGGTCCCCCTGGACTGTTGCAGCTGGTATTAATATGGTGTGCCGCACCCTGAGGCGCGGCACACCGGGTGTGGAGGTTTGTTACCAAGTGCCGACGGTGGTTCCCAAGGTGCTGAACCAGAGGCTGAGCTTGTCGCCGAACACGGTGACACCCGCAACAATCACCAACGCGATGAGACCGACCAGGAGCGAGTATTCGGTGGCGGTAGCACCCTTTTCGGAGGAGAAGCGATCCTTGACGCCGGCTACGAAAGCGATCATCGAGACCATGAGAGAAGTCATTGTATTTTCCTTTAATTCGGTGAAATGGAGTTGATTTAATTTCAACGAATTTCCAGCTGCCCCCATAATTCCTTAGCGGCTGGACTTCGCTAAGAAGAGATTGTCATTAGGGGATAGCAGCAACAATGCGTAGTGGTACTCGACTTTTTTGGCGGGTGCCCAACGTGCGTACTCAGAATCGCTTGACAGTACTCAGAACCGAAATCGAGTACACCGACGACTACTTGGATTGCTTAGGTGTCACGATCCGCTGGAGATACTAGGCGAGTGCTGGGCTAGCTAGGGAATGAGTAAGCTAATGGCCAGCACCGAGCCAAGCATTGACGGCCCGTGAGCGACTTCTGTAGCGTCTTTGCGGCCTTTTCGAGCGACAACGGCGATGGTGACGGCGCCGTTCAGGATGAAGCCGAGGAGGCCGCCATAGAGGAGTGGGGTCCAACCTAGGTACCCGAGGTAGAGGCCGACCGGTGCCGCGAGCTTGACGTCCCCCATTCCGATGGCTTCTGGCGAAATCAGCCCCAGAATTAGATAGCCTGCGAACAAAATGACCATGCCGAGCAACGCCCGAAGCATATTGTCAGCATGCTGATTAAATACTGTTGGTGCCAGTAGGAGAAAAATTCCCCCGGCCAAGAGCATTAGTACAAGGGGATTCGGCAGAAGGTGAAGTGAGAAATCAATCCTGGCCAGCTGAACTCCGAGCACGGCGAGGAATAGAAATGCCGGCAGGGTCCAGGAAACTCCGAACCGCAGCGCAAAGGCACCGCATACAACTCCCGCGAGTGCCGCCGTCGTAATCCTTGCCGATGGCGAGGGTGCTCCGCCCAGGCGAGGAAGGAGCCTGGTGATCAGAATCTCGGCGGCAGGGGAGAGTGTGGCCCCCAAGAGAGCTGCGCCCAGTACGAAAGCCCAACCGGCGCCCACGCCAGCACCTTCTGTAAACACCGCGACCCCCTGCGCTCAACCTGCCGGCGCCGCTGTAATGGCCTGCGGCTACCTCATTTTGACCCTGAAGCCCCTGACACGCTAATCTTGTAAGTCGTTGTGCGTGTCCTATTCCGATGGTGCGTGCCCGATTGAGAATCCGGTTGCAGGATAGCTACTCAACGTGCACATTCGGAACCTCAGGATGACTGGTTACATAGAGCCCTCACCTCTGTTCCGGTAGCGCGCAGGAAGTAGGTGCTCACCCCTGAGTGGCGCCTAAACAAAGAACGCCAGAACAAGAACGAGGCAAACACCGTGCGTACGTACACCCCGAAGCCCGGCGATATCAACCGCCAGTGGCACGTCATTGACGCCACCGACGTTGTCCTTGGTCGTCTTGCAAGCCAGACCGCAATCCTGCTGCGCGGCAAGCACAAGGCCACTTTCGCGTCCCACATGGACATGGGCGACTTCGTCATCATCATCAACGCTGAGAAGGTTGCCCTGACCGGCGCCAAGCTGGAGCAGAAGCGCGCATACCGCCACTCCGGCTACCCGGGCGGCCTGACCTCCGTCAACTACGCGGAACTGCTGGAATCCAACCCGGTCCGCGCCGTTGAGAAGGCCATCAAGGGCATGCTCCCCAAGAATTCCCTCGCTGCACAGCAGCTTGGCAAGCTGAAGGTGTACCGCGGTGCTGAGCACCCCCACGCCGCGCAGCAGCCCAAGACTTTCGAAATCACCCAGGTCGCCCAGTAGTCCTGGCCACCAAACAACTTACTTAATACAAGGAGAATCGTGGCTCAGAACGAAGAACTGACCACCGAAGCCGTTGAGGCCGAGGAAATCCCCACCAGCTACACCTCTGAGAGCTCGGCTGCCGAAGCCGCTCCCAAGAAGGAGCGCCCGGCACTGACCGTTGCCGGCGCAGCAGTTGGCCGTCGCAAGGAAGCCGTTGCACGCGTTCGCGTTGTTCCGGGCTCCGGCAAGTGGACCATCAACGGCCGCGCGCTGGACAACTACTTCCCGAACAAGCTGCACCAGCAGGACGTCAACGAGCCCTTCAAGATCCTTGATCTCGAAGGTGCCTACGACGTCATCGCCCGCATTCACGGCGGCGGCATCTCCGGCCAGGCCGGTGCACTGCGCCTCGGCATCGCCCGTTCGCTGAACGAGATCGACGTCGAGAACAACCGCGCCACCCTGAAGAAGGCCGGTTACCTGTCCCGCGACGCTCGTGTCATCGAGCGTAAGAAGGCCGGTCTCAAGAAGGCCCGTAAGGCTCAGCAGTACTCCAAGCGCTAAATCCGCTTGCACAGAAGCCCGTCCCGCCGTCTGGCGGGGCGGGCTTCTTCTCTGCTAGCCCAAGCTCAGTCTTGTGCGATCAACGAATAGACGGTTGTGTTCCCGATGGTTCGCGCGCTGTAGTTATCGGCAACCCACTTGGCTATTGAGGCTACCGCCGAGCCGGACGGCTGAACCCCGAGAGTTGCCTCCTGTGCGACGAAGTAGCAAATCTCACCAGCGGCAACCTTCGTCTTGAAGTCCTCCGGCGCAGGAAACGCGTCACTTCCGGCGAAACCACCGATCGGCATGATGGGGCGTCCGGACTCAATCTGGAGTCTGGCCGCCGACTGGCCAGCATAGCTCGCGGCGGCCCAGGTGCAACCGTGGGAATTCGCTAGCGTCTCGACAAGCTGTTGATCGGGCGAACGACCGTAGGCAATATCGTGGGCCCATGCTGGATTGTTGTTCTGCATGGCATGTAGAAGGTGGCTGATCCCCGCGGGATTTGTTGTGAGGCGCCCCGAAACCGGGTTTGAACCACTAAAGGGAATCGTCACATTCAGTATTGATGTCATCGTGGGTCCCGCCAGCAGGGCTACGGCAAGTACTGCGGCCGCAAACTTTTCGACGGTGACGTTAGGGGCCCTGACTAGCAGCGCAGATATCGCGACGATACCAGTCCCTAGAACCGCGGCGGGCGACCAATCTGGCCAACCAATCGTGCCGCTTAAGACCAGCCATGATGACGTCATGGCAGTCAGACACACTATTCCCCCGGCTGATGTTGACGCCAACCGAAAATAGGGCCAAAAACGCCAACTGAAAATGAGGCCACTGACCATTATGGAAGGTGATCACATTGGATGTTTGGGCGCAG